>JAIWBQ010000140.1:0-3022 GCA_048633745.1 bacterium | reverse complement strand
GAAAACCTGGCACCCTATCCTCAACACTAACCGAGCATAGCACTCGTGTCTTTCCTAACTCTATTAGCGCTGAGCCTTCAGCAAAACTCTGGAATCTGGGTATTATTTTTATTGGTCGTAAGTTATCCCAGGCACGCCCATCAGCCCTCTTCATATATAATCTTCCCTTCTAGCTTGTGATATATGCTAAAGTATATCATTGACTGAGGAATAATGGCAATTGAGTGTACTGGTTCATATGTTCAATGATACCTCACCTCCTTCCTTGTCATTGCGGTGAGCCGAAGCCCTGAGTGAAGCGAAGGGGCAGCGAAGGGGTAAGGCGTGGCAATCTCAGTGGTGGGACATTCCTGGAGATTGCTTCGGCACTTTGTGCCTCACAAAGACAGGATAGGATGCAATGACAAGTAAGGAAACAATGTGTCACCGAGGTATTGAACGAGTACAGTCTCTTGACATAGCTTCGTCCTTTATCTACACTTAGAAAAACTCATTTTGGAGATAACTTAAGTGAAGTGTCCTGCCTGCAGCAATTTAATGATAGTTGTTGAGCATAATAAGATTGAGCTTGATTATTGTACTAACTGCCAGGGGGTGTGGTTTGATTCTGAAGAGCTTGAGCTACTACTGGAGTCCATGTGTTTAGAGAGCCTAAACCTGTTCTTCAATAATATCATTAACCTCCCGGAAGCTAAGTCATCAGAGAAGAAACGAAAGTGTCCTATCTGTAATCAGAAAATGAAGAAAACAATCATAGGTCAAGAACCTGAAATACTAATCGATGTTTGCCAACAGGGACATGGGTTGTGGTTTGACAGTGGGGAGGTTGGTCAGTTGATAACACAACTACTTGACCAGCCATCCGAGATGGCGGATTCACAAGGACGCGTTATTACCTTCTTGGGAGAAGTATTCAGAGCCCGGGATTAATCCAGACCAGAGATAGAAAGTAGGGATAGGGTATTCCTCTATTCACCAAGAAACAGGGGAACCCAGTTATAGGAGTCCCCTGAAGTTATAGAAAAAGAAATTGTTATGGAGGTTTTTAATGATTGCGGTCTATATCATCATTGGTGTCGTAGTAATTCTTCTTTTCTTCTTAGCTGGAACCTATAACAGCCTGGTAAGGCTACGAAACCGGGTAAAGAACGCCTGGGCACAGATCGATGTTCAGCTCAAGAGAAGGCATGACCTCATTCCAAACTTGGTGGAGACAGCTAAGGGTTACATGACGCATGAGCGAGAGACATTAGAATCAGTTACCAATGCTCGCAACCTGGCGCAGAGGGCAGTCGGCACTGGTGTTGGTGCCCAGTCCAAAGCTGAAGCTGGACTCAGTGGTGCCCTGTCTAGGCTGCTGGTCGTGGTTGAGAATTACCCTGACCTGAAAGCCAGCCAGAACTTCCTCGCTCTCCAGGAAGAGTTGACTTCAACTGAGAACAAGATAAGCTTTTCACGCCAGTTCTATAACGATTCAGTACTGAGTTATAACAATAAGACCCACATGTTCCCTTCTAACATAATAGCCAGCATGACTGGTTTCAAGCCCAGCGAATTCTTCGAGGTCACTGTAGCCGAGGAGAGAGTAGCGCCCAAGGTTAGTTTCACTTAGCCAGGAGATGCTTTAACTATGTGGGAACAGATTAGGTCTAACCAGATAAGATCGGTAATACTTGTAGCAGTAATGGCATTACTACTGCTTTTGATTGGCTATTTTCTGGGATTAGCCTTTATGGATAACGGTATTGGCGGTCTGGTCATAGCCTTTGCGATATGGGCAGTAATGAATCTGATTGCCTTTTTCCAGGGTGACAGTATATTACTAGCACTATCCAGAGCCAAGAAAATAAAGCGTGATGACCATCCTCGTCTCTATAACATAGTAGAGGAAATGAAGATTGCCTCGGGACTGGAGAAAATGCCTGACATCTACATCATCGACGACACAGCACTCAATGCATTCGCCACCGGCCGTGACCCCAATCGGGCTTCTATCGCTGTAACCTCAGGCCTTCTGCAAAAGCTCAACCGCGATGAATTGCAGGGAGTCATCGCGCATGAAATATCTCACATCAAGAACCGGGACGTGCTACTGATGGTATTGTGCAGTGTTCTTCTTGGGACTATCGTTATTCTAGCCTGGTACGCAACCCGGTTGCTCTTCTTCGGCTCCATGTTTGGTGGCAGGAGAAGCTCATCATCTGGTGGAGGACAAGCGCAATTGATAATCCTTGCCGCAGGAATAGTCTTAATGATACTGGCACCAATTTTTGCTCAACTAATCTACTTTGCCATTTCTAGGAAGAGGGAATACCTGGCCGATGCCTCCTCTGCTCTGTATACCAGATACCCAGAGGGACTGGCCTCCGCACTGGAAAAGATTGCCGGTTCAACTACACAACTGAAATCGGCTAACCAAGCCTCAGCTCCAATGTACATAATTAATCCCTTCCGTAAGAAAGGAAAAGCGGCAACTAACCTCACTAGTACCCACCCCCCTATTTCAGAACGTGTACGTATTCTACGCTCTATGGCCGGAGGTGCCTCATTTGCTGACTACAACAATGCTTTTCGCAATGTTCACGTGGGCGGTAGGGGGATTATCCCAGCCTCTACCATCGCCAGCGTTGGTGCCGTAGGGCTAAAGGCAGCGGTATCAGAAGCTGCCTCCAGAGAACTCGAACCAAGTAAAGTGGAACGCACTCGTGAGACCTCAGACCTGATGTGGCGGTTAAACAACTACAGGACTATTACATGCGATTGCGGCACGAAGTTGAAGGTGCCCACAGAAATCAAAAAGACCAGCGTCAAATGTCCACACTGTGGTAGAATAAACAAGATCTAAGATGGTCTGGGATGATAGTAATAAGCCCTGTGAATACTTAGACCGTGCAGTGTCTGAAATCTTACCTATGCGATTCTTTAAAATATAAAAACATAAGATTGTTCGGGAGCTTTGCCACCTGCATTAGGGTCTAATGGAATGGATGCTATGAATATTAGCCACGAAATTATCAGCTTG
>JAIWBQ010000139.1:0-2074 GCA_048633745.1 bacterium | reverse complement strand
GATTAGCCAAATTGGAGTCTTCCCCAGGTAAAATGCCCACGGTCAAACCGCCTTTTGACATAGCTCCGCGACAAACTGCTTCCATAACACCACCCAAGCCACCACATACTATAGTGGCACCGTGCTGAGCTAATTGTTCCCCCACAGCTTCAGCTAACTTTGCTTCTTCCGTGGAACAGGAAGAATCTCCAATAACGGCGATAATCATTCTCTAGCTTACGAATTATACCATACTACCAGCTAGAGCCTTAAAATGAAATTCTTACAGGCTAATTGAACCTGCTCATCGCCGCTTCTATGCCCTGGGTAAGAAAGCAATCAATAGCCTCGGCTACTGTGGCAATTACCGCCTTAATTACCTTTTCCTCCTGAGGAGAAAAGTCGCTTAGAACGTGATTGACTATGGCATCTTCGTTATTGGATTGCTCCTCTACTTGAGGGCGTCCAACCCCCACCCTGATTCGAGGAAAATCCTCACTCCTCAGGGCGGAAATGATAGATCCCATTCCTTTGTGTCCCCCCGAGCCACCACTCTGCCGCAGGCGAATTTTGCCCAGAGGCAAATCAAGGTCATCATAAATTACTACGAGGTTGCTCAGGGGAATATCATGCCCGCGCACCAGGCAGCCTACCGCCTTACCGCTGAGGTTGACAAAGGTTCGGGGCTTGGCCAGCAGTAACTTCTCGCCTTCTACTTCGCCGATGCCTATTCTAGCCTGACATTGCCTGCGGTCAAATGAGATAGAATGATGTTTAGCAAAATAATTCAGACAGCGGAAGCCAACATTATGGCGATTATGAGCATAAGCCTTGCCCGGATTGCCCGACCCGACGATTAGTTTCATTAATTAACCAATTGAGGCACTTTCTATGATTTGCTTGCAGCCTGATTTAGCAACTCCAAAAACTCAGCCTCGCCGAGATGCCTTATCCCCAATTTCTCCGCTTTAGCCAATTTGGAACCAGGGTCGGCACCAATTACTACATAGGATGTCTTCCTGGTGATATCCGAGCCTGCCTTGCCACCCAATGTCTTTACCCTTTCTTCCGCTTCCTGGCGAGTGAAAGATTCTAACTTCCCTGTCAAAACAAATTCTACTCCGGCTAGAGGTAACTCTTCAGGCTTGACTACTTCGGCTTTCTCCTTCCCCAGCTTCACCCCAGTCTTCCTCAATTTCTCGATAATACGCCGGTTCCCTTCCTGCCTGAAAAAAGCCACAATGCTATCAGCTATTTTAGGCCCAATGGATGGAAGGGATGAAAGCTCCTCTTGACTAGCTTTAGAGAGTTGATCAATACTGTGGAACTGCTCTGCCAGTAATTCAGCGTATTGCTCACCAACATGCAAAATTCCCAGGGCAAAAATAACCCGAGCTAAAGGTCTGCCCTTACTTCTCTCAATAGAATCAAGCACATTGGAGACGCTCTTTTCAGCCATTCTCTCCAGACCCACAAGTTGCTCTGTAGTAAGGTAGTATAAATCAGCCACATCCTTAACCAAGCCAGCCTCAAACAAAGATTGGCATAGCTTTTCGCCCACGCCATCTATATCCATAGCTCCTCGTGTAACAAAGTGCTTTATCTTTTCCAGAGCTTGAGATGGGCAGGCAGCATTGGTACACCGGTGCATAGCCTCGCCTTCGGGCCTTATCACCTCGCTTCCACACACAGGGCAGCGACTGGGCATAAGGAAAACTCGTTCCTCACCTGTCCGGCGGCTGACCACAGGACTGACGATCTCAGGTATAACCTCGCCTGCTCGCTGCACAATGACGGTGTCTCCTATTCGGATATCTTTGCGGTGAATATCCTCCTCGTTATGTAATGCTGCATGGCTAATGACCACCCCACCCACTCGAACGGGCTCCAGAATAGCATAAGGGTTAAGGCTTCCCGTTCTTCCCACATTTATGCCAATGTTAACAAGCCGCGTGCTGCCCTGAATGGCAGGGAACTTGTAGGCAATGGCCCAGCGTGGCTCATGAGCCATAGCGCCCAGCTCTTGTTGAAGGGCAACGGGATTGACTTTTACCACCATGCCATCAGCCTCATAAGGAAGATTTTCCCGATTTTC
>JAIWBQ010000138.1:0-5125 GCA_048633745.1 bacterium | reverse complement strand
CCATTACCGGCGCTACCCCATGCCTATCGCCTTTTTTGTGCTCCGCGGCGCAACCGGCTATCCTTTCCAGTGCGGTAAGCTCATCATCGGGTGCCCAATAAGCTACTTTAGGCATTGTAAACCTCCTCTTTTAATAGATTAACCTAGTTATGATTTCCTCTCTACACTTCTACCAAAATATAACATCAAAGTTGTTTAGGATTCTTCAACCATTTATCATCCACTGGCGCATTCATAATTTCCTTAAGCTGTTCGGCTGATGCCTTCGGCTTGAATCTCTCAATCTCCTCTGCTGTAAACTTCGTCTTGGCTGCATGAGTTTCGCCATCACCCCACTTGCCTTTTCCATGAATGAGCATATCTACTATACCCTCAAAGCCAATTTTCTCCGTCATTTAGACTCACCTCCTTTTTCAATAATGAACTCACCTGATTATGATACCCCTCACTACCCTACCAAGTCATAAACCAAACTTATTCCTTCACTCTATAGACATCACCTCCTTATACCGATGCTTCCTTGTCCAATTTATCACTCTCACTCAAGTAGTCATATTCATCAAAATACAGGTGCTCTACCTCCTCTTTAATTTGCAAGTTATACTTTCTAGCCAGGTCGTAGGCAGCCCCCAAGGTACAATCCTTAACTTCATCCTTAGTGATGCCCTGGACGATGCTGTTAATAACTAGCTCGCCAGTCTTAACCGGTTTTTGGATATGACCGTGAAGTTCAGCCCCGTGCTTTTTACCGATGGTGTCAGCCCTGAGCGACCCTTCACCGGTTTGCAGATGAGACTTGATGTGCCCGATATATTTCGCCCCTGCCTTTTGGCAACGCTCAGCAATCTCCACCATCAAATCCTTTAAAAAGGCGCCTAACATTGCTGAATCAATGGGTTCCTCAGACCACAACTTGGTGGCAATACCATAACCGGAAACGCCGTATTGGACATAACAGCCCTCATCAGTTTTCATCCTGAAGTCTCACCTCTAAGAATGGTACCAACAGCATCAATCACTCCATTTACTCCTGTCCCTTCTATAGCTGATACCTCAATGAACTGTGCCTTTCGCAGTTTCGGTATCGCCTCGATTATCATTTGCTTGCATTCTTCAATCCGAGCCCGGTCAACCATATCTACCTTTGAAATGACTACGATATCAGCATCTCTGAGCTGGGCTTTCACCAGTAACCCCATCAGCTCATCGTCCATCAGCTCATCAGGACGGGAGGAATCAAAAAGAACTATGGCTGGACCCACTTCTACATGGGTGTTCCGACCCCCCATGGCGGCAACAAGCTTAACCTGCTTGGGAATAGCTACTCCGGTGGGTTCAACCAACAGCACATCCGGTTTAAAATCCAGTGCTAGCATAGCAACCGTGTTAGCGAAGGTTTGGGCTACCTCACAACAAATGCACCCACTACCGATTTCCTTCAGCATCAGTCCACTCTCTTCCAAGACTTTACCGTCCACAGGAACTGAGCCGAGTTCGTTGACCACCAGAGCTACTCTATATCCATAGTCCTCGGAAAGTATACGAGCCATTCTTAACATCAGGGTGGTCTTACCACACCCTAAAAACCCAGCAATCTGAATAATCTCCATACTTCAGGCATCCAGCCCTGCCTTGACCTCTAGGCCTCTATATGACCTTTTCTACACGATGACCCTTTCTACACGCAGTTTCCACAGATGGTCAATCATCCTGCCCGCTTCCTCAACGGCGTTGGCTGCGTTTGGAGCGTATCCATCAGCACCAAAGACACCCACTGTATTTTCTGTTATCGGGGAGCCGCCAATTATGATTTGTACATCAGTGTTTCTTTCCTTGATTATCCTTATGACCTTGGGTATCCCCGCCATGCTGATGGTCGTCATAGCTGACAGTGCCACCATCTCAGCATCAGTCCTCAGTTGCTCGGCGGCAAACTTGGTAATTTCTACATCCCTTCCCAGGTCATAAACAGTCCACCCGGCAACATCAAACATTATCCTGACCAAGTTCTTGCCGATGTCATGAACATCGCCCTCAAGAACGCCGATGACTACCGCACCTATCACCCTACTCACGCCTCTGGGGATAAGTGGTCGCAAAATAGCCAGCCCGGCATATAGCGCATCAGAACACATCAGTACTTCGGGGACAAAGTATACCTTGTCTTCATACATGTCACGCACGGTGTGCATCCCAGCCGCCAGCCCCTCCATCACACACAAGTAGGGGTCAGCGCCTTCGTCCTTAGCTATATTGCACCACTGCACACATTTGTCCTCGTCGTAGTCCACTACTGCATCATGAAGTGCTTTCAATATTTCCTTAGTCCTCTCCTCTGTAGCCTCCTCTCGGACCCAGGTCCACCTTACTGGTCGTATCTGAGCAATTAGTCTCTTAGCGTTCCTGGCTATTGACTCCTCGACCATGATTCTATCCCCGTGATCAGGTTTCAACATACAGTGTATTCCCTTGCTCCCCAGGAAAATCCTGATATACTCAGCTTCTACTATATTTCCTGTCCGATATACCTCTACCATTTCTTCCTTGTTACTCACACATAACTCCTATTGCTGGCATAGCCTGCCTATATTCAGCAATAAATTAGAACTCACAGATTCATTAAAATAAGAGAGAAAATAAAGAAAGAGACAGTTCCCAAGCCTCTTGGGGAGCCTGCTTACCGTGCGCCAGAAATGCTTTCTGATTTATCATCTCCTCCACCCCTCCTGAGTACTTGGGTACTAATGTGATTATTTTAGCTTTCTGGGTCTGGGATATAATCCGCCAGTCCGCTCTAGTAAGTATCAAGCTACTCTGGCTTTGATCCTGATTACGCTCAAATAGCCAGCGTACCAATTCACTGCAAGTACACTCGTCTTACAGTACTGTACCTATTTGAGAACTCCTCACCATGCCACTATATTTATGGTAGCCGGCAAATGCCGAAAAATCCCTCAATATATATATAAATTATAAACGTTCGTTTACACTTTGTCAATATCTATGTACTAATTAAACACCCTAGTTAACACTTTGTCAATATACACATACAAATTAAATACCACAGCCAACTACGAGTGGAAGGGGCGACTCGAACCCGCGTATATTTGATGAACAGTGGATGCTGGGGCATAGGTACCCCTACCCAAATAAAATCAGTAATGAATTGTGAATTGGTATTGCCAGATTGTCACGCTGGGCTTGTATGTACGAGGTCAATCAGGTTATTTACTTGGTCACTGTATGATGCTATAATGTAAACTAAGTAATACAAAATTTATTAAGCAAAAGGAGTGACTGATGGAAAATCTGGATAAGGGGAGACTTGGTAACTGGTTGAAGGAAACATGTCAAAGTCAGCGCCTATCACTCCGGCAAGCAGCTGCTAAGACTGGCTTAAGCCACGCCACCATTGCCCAACTGATGAAGGGTGGTAGTGCTAGTTCAGAGACGATAATGAAGCTGGCTGCGGGCTTTGGTGGAAATGGAAAGCGCCGGTTGGCGTTGGAGGATAAACTACTTGTCCTTGCTGGTTATCGAACTGAGCGGCCTGGTAGAGAAGAGCTTAGTGAGCCGCAGGCTCGACTGTTGGATAAGCTGGACAAACTGAGAGAGCCAGAGCTTAAGGTACTGTCCCATTTTGCTGACTTCGTTGCTGAACTATGCGCTAACCGCGAAGATATCCCAAGTATCCGCTTGTGTGATAAGTTGGCTGAATACAGTGGCGTGTCCCCGGAACAGATTCTCTCTACTGCTGGTTACCTGCCCCGACTAGCTGAGATGGTACCTCCTCAGTGGCCTGAGTTCCGTGAGTATGCCCGCCAGAAGTATCCCGATGAACTGGATGAAGACCTGATTACTATGATAGAGGACCTAATTGAACGTCGAAAGGCTAGAAGGTACAATATTAAAGATTCGTAAGTGGGAAGCTGAGCTGTGGTCTTATATAAGTAGTGGTGATGGTATGGGCTGCCCTTTAAAAGGGCGAAGTCAGATTAGAATTAGACATGCTGGTGGTCAGGTTCGGTAATAAATAAAAGGCAGGTAGAGGCAGTGGATAGGGAAATAACCGAGCAACCATTATAATTTTTTACCAACTCTTTCACCATTTGGCAGATTCAGAAGAATAGATAGAGAGAGGACTTGATTGAGCATTAAAGAGCTAGAATATATGATTGGAAATATCCCTAACTGGGAATGTGAGTTGTGGTCTTATGTAAGTAGTGGCGATGGTATGCGCTGCCCTTTATATGACCATTGCCAAATCAGAAAGAGGGGTGGCTGTTGCCCAAGTGAGGATAGGGAACGACTGAACGAATTACTTGATGAGACACAATGTAATCCTCATAGCTTTGATTTTGTAAGAAGTGAAAGTGGATGTGAAGGCCTGGGCAGGCTATTTCATCTGGTAGAAATGCTGGCACAGCGGTGCTTTGGGGCGGGAAAGGTTTGCCACCCGCCGGTGCCAACAGGGCTGGTTAGGCTATTTGACCAGCAGCATGATATAGAAGTCCGCCAAGTGCCACTGAGAGTTTATCATGGTGCTATCTGGCATCATAGAGATGAATGGGTAATACAACTTAAGGAAAGTGACTCCTCTGCCACAAAGAGATTTACTCTGTTCCACGAGGCTTTCCATATCTTAGCCCATCGTAGAACCGCCCCCGTGTTTAAAAAAATAGGAAGCATGGTAGGTTCTTTCAACGAACTGCTGGCTGATGAATTCGCTAGCTGTCTCCTGATGCCCAGAGATTGGGTAGTGGAAAACTGGTCAAGGGTTGAGGATTTAGACAGTATGGCAGAAATCTTTGATGTTCCCAAGCCAGCGATGTGCCTCAGACTTAGACAGCTCGGGTTGATTTAGCAACCCTATCTCGGTCTTCTTCCGTTGATATTTTGATTTTGTGCAGTAACATCCCTCTTGATAAGGACATACACGGTATGAGTGGCCAACTCGCCTCACCGAGAGTCAATATCAATCTTGTCACCTTGCAATGCCGATACGCCCTTAGATTTTCGTGGCACATCTTTTACTGGCGGTATTGCACATGAAAGCTGGAGGTGGTAGGCTAGCTCATCAACAGGGCTATTATTGGTAATTAGCCTATAGACTACACATACCGTC
>JAIWBQ010000137.1:0-2726 GCA_048633745.1 bacterium | reverse complement strand
TCTTTTGCCATGAAATTAATCCACCGCGGAAAGCCAAATAATAGAGCAAATGGATCAACAAAGTGAACGTGGTTAGCTATTACAATGAGTGAGCCAGTCAGGGGTACATTCTCCCTTCCTTCAACTTTCCAGGAGAAAAAAATCCTGAACAAAGGTTTAAGTGTAGCTACGACAACTCTTTGGGATAGAGTCATTGATTTACCGCCAAGGCATAAATTTTGTCCACCACCTGCTCCAAGCTAAGTTCCTCCGTATTAATGGTTATAGCATCAGCGGCGGGCTTGAGTGGCGAAACAGTCCTGTGGGTATCAAGTTCATCTCGTCTCTTCAATTCAGCGAAGATGGAAGTGTAATTTGCCCTTTCCCCTTGCTCCAGCAATTCCTTATAGCGGCGATCAGCTCTCTCTTCGGCAGAGGCGGCCAGGAAAACCTT
Source organism: bacterium (assembly GCA_048633745.1). GTDB lineage: Bacteria > Chloroflexota > Dehalococcoidia > GIF9 > AB-539-J10 > JAIWBQ01. Next base: position 2,293 of record JAIWBQ010000137.1, on the reverse strand, counting down.
TAGTTCAGCCCAGGGTAGAACTATCGTCCCGATGTCCCTCCCCGCCATTACCACGCTTACTCGCTGGGCTAATTTCCTCTGTTCTGATACCAGTGCCTGGCGTACTCCTGCTACCTTTGATATCAGAGCAACCCGTTCCTCTATTTCGGGGCGAAGTAGCTGAGAGGAGACGTTTTCACCATCAATAAAGGGAGATAAATACCCTTCTTGAGAGGGAACAAAAACAAATTTGGTCGTACTAGCCAGATGGCAAAGGCTGGTTTCATCTTCTGGGGGGATACTTGATTTGAGGACTTTCCAGGTAAATGCCCGATACATCATACCTGTATCAAAGAAAGCATAGCCTAATCTCCTTGCTAGCAGCGAGCCTACACTGCTCTTGCCTACTGCTACAGGACCATCTATAGCAATCAGTTTTGGTTTCAAACTTAACTCTCTATCTTATCATCCCGAGCCAGGCCGTCAAACTTCTAAGTCTGAACCCAATGTCGCTTCTGAGTCAAGCCGAGGATGACTATTATGCCTAAAATCAAACTCAAGCTACAAGCACGGAACATCGTAACATAATTGCTCATATTAGCCACAATGCCCATAATTGTGGGGCCAAGAGCCAAGCCGACGTGAAGAAAGCTGGTGGTTAGGCCCATGGTTAGCCCTCTTAGCTCTGAAGGGGTTAAATCAGCGACCAAAGCATAGGCTGCTGGCATAGCTATGCCCATGCCTACACCATAGAAAATGGCGGCAACAATCAATCCAGGAAAGGAGTTCATAAAGGAAATCAAGATTATAGCAGTGAAACTGGCCAGCAGTCCTAGTAGGATCACCGGTCTCCGGCCAATTTTATCTGATAGTTTACCACCGAAGACCCTGAAAAAAGCTGAGCCAACGTAAACAGTGGCAATTATGATTCCAGCTCCAGTTTCGGCTATGCCCAAACCCTGGCTGTATAAAGGCATAAAGGTCAAAATCGTGCCTGACCCTATAGTGAAAAAGAACGGCGCCATTAAGCCAGCGAAAACAGGTGGCTGTTTTAGCCATTTCCAAGAAGCGGTGCTAGCCGCCTTTCTTACCCCCGCTGGCTGAATGGTGGTCAACCTGAAAAGAACGAAAATCAGGCCTACTAGAGGAATGGCGCTGCAGCTATAAAAAACAATGGCAAAACCATAATAGTTCAGTAGGAAACCTCCCAGCGCTGGACCAACTACCAAAGCTAACTGCGTTGCCGTGGTAAACCAACCTAAAGACTCACCCCATCGGTCTTGAGTTGAGGTATCCAGTGCTAGTGTAATAGCTGCTGGAAAAAACACCGCACAAGAAAAACCGTGGAGAGCACGAACAAGACCGAGCTGAGTTAGGTCGCTGGCTAGAGGGTAAAGAAGCGGAACCAAAGTATAGAGGGTGATGCCAATGGTTAGCATTTTGAGGTGACCTACTCTATCAGAGAGAATGCCGAAAGGGATCAATGCTATGGCAGTAACATAGGAATAACTAGCTAATATCAAACCTACCTGGGATGGTGAAGCACCCATCCCTTGAGCGTAATAGGGTAGGACGGGAAACAGAAGGCTGAAACTAACATTGCCAACAAAGCCTGCTATACATAGGGTAACTAAAGCTTGACGATTATTCACTACTTAAATCCGAAAAGTTTAGGAAGAGCAGGACAGCTTAAACATGTTCAACGTAATTATACTAACAAAGTTGCAGAAGAAAATGGAGATGTAGCAGATAATATTAGCTTTCTGGAATTCTGATCCCTTAATCCGTGAATTGATTAGATTTTTTGAGAAATGGGGGATGGATTAAGAGCTGACAGTAATTATTGAACTCGAGCGAGGTAAGTGATGGGAGCTTATTAAGTGTCATCCCCTGTTTCAAAATAGACTTGATGGGGTTAAATCAAACCCATCAAGTAATAAAGGGCAAACTATCCCTCCTCTCATACTGGCGGCCAGGCACATAAAATACTTCAGCCCATTTCCTTATCATGCCTCGCTTTTCCTCTTTCCACAGCTTCCAAGCACCTTGAGGCAAAGCCTCAATGTCTCGTCTTAGCCCCTTTGGTGATTTCTTCCGAGGTAAGGTCTGTTCAACCGCTGCTTCTATTCCCACCTTGCGATATAGCTCCACCAATAATGTTGCCCCAGTCCAAGCTGTTACTGCCTCGGTGAGCCCGCCTGTGATGGGCACACCTAAAGAAGCTCGGTATTTCTTCACGGGTTTCACCTTCCGGGTGAGAGCTTATCACAATCTGGCTGGCTTTGTTCCCAAAGAACTACTCAGGGATTAAGGG
>JAIWBQ010000136.1:0-2485 GCA_048633745.1 bacterium | reverse complement strand
TATCGCTCAGGACAGGCTCCGCGAAGAATCTAGACCCTTTGCTATCGCTCAGGGTGGCAAGAATAAACGCTCTCTATTTATGGTAACACAATTGTTTCTATGGTGCTTCGAAGGTAAACTCAGGAGCTTTGCCGCAGGGAGATAATTGAGTATCTTTTTGTTTGTTTCTACGGCGAAGCTGTTATACTGCGCTATGAGCGCCAGGCTTGTTGAGATGGACGGATTAAGGACATCAAGTGAGCAAGGCTAATAAACCCGGTTTTTTCTATGGTTGGGTGGTAGTAGGGTGTTGCGTGCTGATAACTTTCAACTTCGGTATTTTCTATATTTTTGGAGTGTTCTTCAAGCCCCTCCAGGTGGAGTTTGGCTGGAGTGCCACCCTAACCTCTTCTGTCCAATCTTTCTTCTTCGGCGCATCAACTCTCTCCCTTGTATTAGTTGGTTGGGCTACAGATAGATTTGGCCCACGGCCAACTCTTGCCTGCGGTGGGACACTGATTGGCCTCGGTATCAGCCTGTGCAGTCAGGTTAGCCAATTGTGGCATTTCTACCTCTTCTATGGTATAGCTTCGCTGGGGGTGGGTGTGTTGTGGACCTTGCCGTTGGCTACTGTGCAGAGGTGGTTTGTCAAGGAAAGGGGATTGACTTTGGGCATCGTTGTGGCTGGTGTTGGTGCTGGCGCTGTGGTTTACACACTGACAGCAAACAGTCTCATCTTGACCTATGGATGGCGCTTGACCTATATCATCCTTGGCATAGGCGCCTGGGTGATCCTCATGGTTGCTGCTGGACTAATAGCAGCAAGTCCAGACAAGAAGGGCTTGAAACCCTATGGTATGGAAGACGTCGAAACTGAAGCTACTGATGCTGGGGCAAGCAGTCATTCCCAGGTATGGCGAATTGGAGAATGGGGCTTACGGGAAGCCTTAAGAACCAGATCATTCTGGCTTTTGACTGCCATTCAGTTGTGCGCAATGATACCTATCCAGATGGCTCTAGTGCATGTAGTTCCTTTTGCCCTAACTATTGGCATTGATGAGAATGCTGCTGCTGGCGCTCTAGCGCTCATTGGAGGGTTAAGCATCGCTGGTAGGATAGGAATGGGAACTATGGCACAGAAGACAGGATTCAGGCGGGCTATAATAATCTGTGCTAGTATGTGTGCAGCGATGTTTCTCTGGCTCCTGGGAGTGCAGAGTCTGTGGATGATTTATCTCTTCGCTATAATATACGGCTTCTTTTATGGGGGTAAAGTACCACAAGTCCCCGGCCTCGTCGGGTATTTCTTCCCTGGCAAGTCTCTGGCAACTACCCTCGGCGCGCTTACTGCCATTGCTGCGATAGGTGGTATTCTGGGACCTCTGCTTGGTGGCTTTGTATGGGATGCGACCGGTAGCTATCGAATTGCTTTCATCATTGGTGCTTCATTCTGGGCTCTGGCTGCCATACTGGCTTATTTTCTAAAGACGCCTGAGAAAATGACGCCGGCATAGGCAGAGTAGAAATAACGGGATAAGGAAATGGATTTCAATCTTAGCGAACAAGAAACGATGATACAGACGAGGGCAAGGGATTTTGCTACTAAGCTAGTAAAGCCTCGAGCTGTAGAAATTGACCGCACGGGCGAATGGCCCTCCGATCTTGTTTCACAGATGGCAAAAGCTGGATTCTTCGGCCTGCAACTGCCAATAGAATATGAAGGTGTTGGAGCGGGATACAAGTGCTATGCGCTGGCAGTGGAGCAGATTGCTCAAGCTTCTACGGCGGTGGCAGCGATTATTGCTATTAATGCCCTTAGCGAAGAGGCAATTTACCGTTATGGAAGCGAGGCGCAAAAACAAAAGTTCCTGAAGCCTCTAGCCAGGGGGGAACACACTGGCATGTTCGCCTTTACTGAAGCGGCGACGGGTACGGATCCCCAGGCAATCGCTGCCACAGCTCGTCCTGAGGGCGACCACTACACCCTTAATGGAGATAAGAACTTTTCCTCGCTGGCACCTGGGGCTGGAATAGCAGTGATTTATGCTAAAGATGAGACCGGGAGGGTAAGCGCCTTTATTGTTAATCCTTCCTCTAAGGGCTTCATTATCGGTAAACCCTGGGAAACAATGGGGTTGAGGGGTTCAGGGACATGCCAGCTCTCCTTGAATGATGTCTCTGTGCCCCGAGAAAATTTATTAGGGGGGAAAGGAGAGGGCTACGACATTCTTCTATTGGCTATAAACGTCGGTCAACTGGGTATCTGTGCTGAAGCGGTGGGGACAGCACAGGCAGCTTTGGAGATGTCTCTGGACTATGCTAGGAAACATCCCGTGCGAGGCAAATCAATGCTGCAACTTCCCACCATTCAATCATATATTGGGGAGATGGCTTCCATGATTGAGGCTGCCAGATGGCTTACATACAGAACATCTGCCATTAAAGATGAGGGGAAGAGCATTCGCAAAGATGTCGCCATGGCTAAACTTATTGCCTCTCAAGCAGC
>JAIWBQ010000135.1:0-4687 GCA_048633745.1 bacterium | reverse complement strand
TTTGTGAATCACACAGTTGCCCGCTTGCTGAATAAACTGCTGATCCGTTTCACCAGATTGAGGCCCAGACACAGCAATGATAATGGTCTTGTGGAGTCTAAGAATGGCTCCGTGCTGCGCAAGTAGTTGGGATATGCTTATATCCCCCAGATGTGCGCTGAACCAATCAACAACTTCAATGAAGAATTCTTCAATCCGTATATTAACTTCCACCGCTCCTGTTTCTTCCCTGTCCCTGTTATTGACCCCAAAGGTAAGATCAAGAAGACTTATCCCTATCAGGAGGTGATGATACTGTATAGAAAGCTAAAATCATTGCCCCAGGCTGAGAGCTACTTGCGTCCCGGCGTTACCTTCGAAGGACTGGAGATAATCGCTAACCAAATGAAGGATGGCGAATGCTCGTTCCAATCTCTTTAAACAAATCTCAAGATTTGTTATCAGGGTTGCCTGAAACCCTTTTGTTCAGGCGCATTTTTCAATTAGAATAGACTCACCTATAGGGGTAGTGTTGAGAACCTCCCTTTATTCCCCTCCCCCGAAGGGAAAGGACCAAGGCGAGGGTGCCAAAATAAACAGTCTTAGAGGTTAGCATTTGGTGATTCAGCTTGGGTATGGCATAATTAAACTTGTTAAGGCGATGGAGGGATCGCATAGTGGTCTAGTGCGGCCGCCTGCTAAGCGGTTACCCCGAGAAATTGGGGTCGTGGGTTCAAATCCCACTCCCTCCGCCATCGTTTGGATTTGTCTTTCGAGGTTTGAGAGCAGGCCTGAAAAGCCATGAGGATAAGAGCTGTCAAGGTTTCTGCTATTTGTAACGACATAAATACTTGCGTGTAGGAAAGGATACAGGCAAACTCGAATATCTAAATGCAAAAGAAAAAATGACAGAGCAAGATTTGAAAATAGATGGTCGAGAGCGCCCACAATTTTATGTTTGAATTTTGGTGTTGTTTAGGATTTCGTGCTTGGGATTTAGGGCTTAATCGCCGAGGGGTTTAGGCACAATTCTTTAGGATGCTACATAAACTGTGCTTTAAACGCCTATCAGTTTTTTACCTTCACCCAGTAGCTCCCTCACCCTTTTCAGGCTTGCAGCTTCAGAGTAGATGCGTACCAGCGGTTCTGTGCCAGAAAAACGGATGAGCAACCAGGACTCATCGGCAAGGAAGAATCGAAAACCATCAGTGGTATTTACCCTGGTTACTTTGGTGTCAGCTATGGAGCTTGGGGGAGCAGTCGTGAGTTGCTCTGCGATTGCGCGACGTTTACTTTGAGGAAGCTGAGCATCAATACGCTCATAGTAGTGAGGACCAACTTTGCTATAAAGGTGATTTAGAAGTTGAGATGGCTTTTTCTCTGTCTTTACCATGAAGTCGAGGAAGTAAAGTCCCGCAAGCGTGGCATCTCTCTCGGGAATATGGCCGCGGAAGCCGTAGCCACCACTTTCCTCACCACCTATAATTGCCTTTTTCTGCGTCATCAGTGGGGCGACATATTTGAAACCCACCGGCGCTTCATAAACGGGAACATCAAAGATTTTCCCCAGTTTGGAGATCATCTCAGTAGATGTCAGCGTCTTAACTATAGCGCCTCGCTCACCGCGGACTTCCAAAAGGTAAAGGCAGAGCAAGGCAAAGACCTGATGCTGATTCAGAAACTCTCCTTTCTCATCTATGATGCCGATGCGGTCAGCATCACCATCGGTAGCTAAGCCAATATCAGCTTTTTGCTCAACAACCAGTTGGGAAAGCTTGGTCAAGTTTTTGGCAATTGGCTCTGGCTGGATTTCGGGGAATAAAGGGTTTCTCTCAGCGTTAATCTCAGTAACTTCTATATTCCCATCATGAAGGAGTGTTTTAAAATAGCCACTTCCAGCACCGTACATAGAGTCAACGATTATCTTTAGTTTTTGGCGGCGTAATTCCTCCAGGTTGATAAGTTGGCTCAGTTGCTTGAAGTAGGGAGGAGAAGGGTCCATATAGTCTATTAGCCCCTTCTTCAGAGCTTTATCCAAGGCAAGTTTTTTGACGGATACCGGATGGCTGTCAGTGGTCAGATGATAGATGTTTTTTTCTATCTGGGAAGTAATCTCGTTTGAGGCGCTCGCGCCTTCTTGGGATTTATATTTAAATCCGTTCCATGACCCGGGGTTATGGCTGGCAGTTATTATGATAGCCCCTGCAGCTTTGATAGCAGTAACGGTATAGCTTATCACTGGCGTAGGGGCTGACTTGAGACATAGATGGACTTTAATGTTGTTGCCGGCAACTACCTCGGCGGCGGCAGCAGCGAAATCCTCTGAGGCAAAACGGGTATCATAGCCAATTACCAGGCTTTGTTTCTCGAGCCCGTTTTGCTTGAGATATTCTGCTACTGCCTGAGCACAGATGCGTACATTATCGAAGGTAAAGTCCTCGGCAATAACTCCCCTCCAGCCATCAGTGCCAAATTTGATTGGAGTCTCAGACATGATAAGAATCCTTTTCTGCTTTAGATTATAAAACCTAGCGAGAGAAGGGGCAAACTGTGGATAAGGAGAGGAGGCTCTCTTCCTCTCCCCTAGTGGGTGAGGGTGAAAGGTTTTCAGCGGCTGAAACTAGCTTAAAGCGCACCTTACCCATGACAGACACTATCGTCTATGCCACAGCAGCGAAGGAAGCGTGCCTCGTGGAGACACCTGCTCTTCATTCCAAAGGTTATATGAGGTAAGTAGTCGGACACCAGTGAGCAAAATGGTTTTTTGTTCGAACTCGCTGGCTGAGTTTGATATTCTCAGAGCGACATATTATTGCGGCTTAAGGCAACGAAGAGAAGCTAAATTTAGAAGATGGTAATGGTATGGGCAGGACCACCTTGAACAGAGTAAAAACAAATAGCTTAAGCTTGAGCCTTGCTGGTAGTCTGCCATTAAGTCGGGTGGCCACTTCAGCTCTTCCCTTAAATCAAACTGATACAATACGAAGTTTGCTCAGGGCGTGGTCGGTAAGTTTCCTATGAGACAGATGCCTATAATGGTTCGATGAGTTCTCGATATTTTTCGCCCACCATGCGCCAGGTCCATCTTCTCTCCACAAGCTTGCGCCCATTTCGGGCGAGTTGCTGCCGCTTAGGTTCATTGGCCAACAATTCAACGAGCCTCGCTGCCATTTCTTCGACACCGCTTACCAAATAGCCAACATCTTCGCCTTGAAAAATCAACCTGTGAGCAGCTATGTCATTGACAACGGGCACAGTTCCCGTGGCCATAGCTTCAACCAGAGGAATCCCAAATCCTTCGAACTCAGAGTTAGATACATATACAGCAGAGCTCAGCAACAGGTCGATTTTCTCCTTCTCAGATACATAGCCATGCATTACAACATTAGCTGCTACGTCGAGTACTGCGATTTTTCTGTTCACCTCCTCGCGATTGGGTCCATCACCAATAATATGCAATGTTACGTCGGGAATTCTCCTCTTGATTATGGAGATAACATCGATAAGCGACTCCACCCTTTTCAGTTTTCTCAAGCTGCCAATGAAGATTAAACTGTGGCGTGCCTTGTTTTCCGAGAAGGAATAGTCATCGATATTGACGCCGTTGCCTACAACTACAATCTTGTCCTGGCAAATCCCCCTTTTCACCAGAATATCTTTGACCATAGGATTAACCACCCCAATTTTGTCCAACTTCATCAGGCGTAGAAACAGTCTCTCCAGCGCTCCGGTAACTCGGACTACGTGGTTGTGTGAGCCATCCACGCTTAATGCGTAATACAGGTGGTGAATGATTCCTACCTTGAAAGGCGCTCGGCGGGCAAGCGTGAGAACAAAAGATGCCAGTATGCCATTCCCTATCAGAATCTCAGGCTTCTCCTTATTTATATACCTGTAGGCTTCTATATAGTTTGCTAGTATACTTGGCCAGTGCAGTGCAGTTCGCCACCACGCTTCGGTGAAAGATAATTCACCGGCATTCATCCACCTTACCCACTTTGGACTTTCCAAACATACAATCTTAACTCCATCGTAATTGATTATCTGCTTACGCCCACTTTCCGGAAGGTTAGGACATACAATCATAATGTCGTAATCTGAGGCCAGGTTGGTCAAGGCGGATAGAGCATGTACCAGTCCCCCTTCAGTAAAACCAATGCCACCTTCTTTGATGACTGGTCCGCCACCGACATTGATAAAGACTATCTTCTTCATTTGTGTTTGGTGAGGCTGCCCATTGTTATGATACTGTAGTCAATGACCAAGAATCAAGATATAATTGAGGCGTACCATGTTGGCAAACCTGTTCGGAATCCTCGACACTGTTACCACAGGTAGCCTGTTCTGGGTTGGCATAATCTTTCTGCTGGCCTTCCTTGGAGAACTGGGATTCCCGGTTACCAGCCCAGTACTGGAAAGCCTGTTGATTTTCACCGGCTTCCAAGTTACTCATGGAGAACCTTTATTTACAGTATTGCCATTTCTGGCCATAACTTTCATCGGTCGTTTATGCGGTGCTACGGCTGCTTATTGGCTGTCATATCGTCTGGGAGGCACGATAATAAGTAGATTCGGTAACCGCTTTCGGATTACTCCGGAACGTCTTGAACAAGTAACGCAAAAGCTGAAGTCGTTTACTTTACCTGCCATCATTGTGGCAAGGTTCACGCCAGGATTCAACGTCGCCAGTTCCATTGCGTGCGGTGTT
>JAIWBQ010000134.1:0-3691 GCA_048633745.1 bacterium | reverse complement strand
TCCGTTGGATTTGGAAGCGGCTGCCCACCTATTTGGAGAAGCGAGAAGTGCCTGTGTGCTCTATGGCATGGGAATAACCCAGCACACCACCGGCACAGACAATGTGACAAGCGTAGCGAACCTGTTGCTGCTTACTGGCAATATTGGCAGGGAAGGAACTGGATTCAGTCCCCTTCGGGGTCAAAACAATGTCCAAGGCGCCTGTGATTTAGGGGCACTCCCTAATGTCTATCCCGGCTATCAGAGGGTTGATAACACGGCTGTAAGGATGAAATTCGAAGCTGCTTGGGAATGCAAATTAAACGACCATCCTGGGAGGACTGTTACCGAGATAGCCGATGCTATACTCAAGGGGGATAACAAGGGGCTTTATGTTATGGGTGAGAACCCTATGCTAAGTGAGCCTAACCTTGAGCATGTCAGACAAGCGCTGGAGAAAATCGAATTCCTGGTAGTTCAGGACATCTTCTTGTCTGAGACCGCTTGGCTGGCTGATGTTGTCTTTCCCGCTGCTGCCTTTGCTGAAAAGGATGGCACCTTTACCAACACCGAGAGGCGGATTCAGAGAATACGGCAAGCAGTTATGCCACCCGGCGAAGCAAAAGCTGACTGGGAAATTATCTCGGCCCTGGCAGAGAAGATGGGACAGCCATTAGGCTGTCGGAGTGCTAGCCAGATTATGGAAGAAATTGCCGCGCTTACCCCTATTTATGGCGGCGTTCGCTTTGACCGCCTTGAGCACGGTAGCTTACAATGGCCCTGCCCGGATACCTCGCACCCAGGAACACCTTTTCTTTATCAGGATGGCTTTGCCCGGGGGCGAGGTAAATTCCATGCTATAGATTATATTCCACCGGCAGAATCAATATCCAAGGGCTATCCGTTGATTCTTACCACCGGGCGGGTGTTGGAACACTGGCACACCGGCACAATGAGTCGGCGTTCTAAAGTGCTCAATGAACTCAATCCCAGTGGCGTTGTCGAAATGCATCCTAGCGATGCAGCAAAGCTCGGGCTTATAGAGCACGATTTAATAGTAGTTGCCTCGGAAAGGGGTAGGGTGGAAGCGCCGTTGCATATTACGGAGAAATCGCCTCCAGGGCTTGTGTTTATGCCTTTCCACTGGCGTGAAGCAGCGGCAAATATCCTTACCAATGATGCTCTTGACCCAATAGCCAAGATTCCTGAGTACAAAGTCTCTGCCGTAAATGCCGTGTTAGCAGTGCTTGATAGAGCTGCCCAGGATAATGCCTTCCTGGCGCGACTGGCGGAAAACCCCGCTGAGGCACTGAAAGAGTATGACCTGAAAGCGGAGGAAAAAGCCGCATTGATGAGCGGAGATATACGCAAGGTAGAATCATGGTTGGGAAAGCTAGATGAGCGTCTTAGGACATGGCTTATGTTGAGATTATCTCAGGAGAAGTGGTAATCAACGAGGCTGCTATTTCTCTTGCCTTATCCAGGTCAGCCTGAGTGTTTATGTTGAAGAAGCTTAAATGCTCCGGGTCGAACCTATTGATCTCATCCTCTTCAACGTACTTTACCCTGACCATGCTAAGAAGCTCGCTAACCCTCAGTTCATTGCGCTCTAGCAACCCCTGAGTGGGGGCTAGACAATTCTTGGAATATACCGCGCAAAGCCGTTCTACCCTCTTCCCTATCCGAGGAGCGACAACATCAAAGGCTGGGGAGATTTGAGTCATATAGTCAAGCAAGGCAATGCTTGGGAATGGCATATCACAACCAACAACTATAGCCCGCGAATTAGATGAAGCTATTAAACCTGAGTAGATTCCGCAGAGTGGACCTTTACCAGGATAAATGTCAGCTACTATTTTTATCAGGGGGATTGCTTCGCTGAGTCTATCCTGAGCAGTATGAGATTCTTCGCGGAGTTTATCCTGAGCGAGATTCTTCGGTCGCTGTCCCTTCGCTATGCTCAGGGCTTCGGCTTCCTCAGAATGACAAGAGGCGAAGGGCTTGCGATGGTATATTTCCTCTCCTCCTTGGGCAGTTACTATGATGATTTCTGTGCTAAGGGGGGCAAGGCGATCAACTACATATTGGACAAGAGTCTTGCCACCAATAGTCTGGAGAGCTTTGTTCCGGCCGAACCTGGAACTCTTGCCGCCAGCGAGAATAATAGAAGTCACAACGAAGCCTCCAATTAGCAGTCACGCTAGCATAGCACTTTGTGAAGAAAAAGTTCGGGAACAGCGCAGTCACTGTAATAGGCTTGCCAGTCTTTTCTCCAGCTCCAATCCCTCATTCAGGGTCAGGTCTAAGCCTCTTACCACTGCCTGTTTGGCATTCCGGACTGCTATCTGGTTGAAAGAAGCGATCTTCCGGGCAATTTCCTCGACGGTGGGCAAAAGTTCCTCCCGTGGCACCACTCGATTGACCAGCCCTGCCCTATAAGCTTCTTCAGCATTAATCCGACGACCAGTGAGCAGCATTTCCAGTGCTTTTCCTCGCCCCACTATACGAGGGAGAGTTTGAGTCCCGCCAGCGGCTGGGATTATGCCCAATCCGACTTCAGGTGTGCCGAATTGGGCATCTTGGGAAGCTATCCTGATGTCACAGCATAACGCCATCTCGATTCCATCGCCGAGGACATAACCATGAAGTGCGGCGATTACAGGTTGAGGAAGACTCAGAAAGAGCCCCCAAACATCGCGTTCCCATCTCACCTGCCGCGCTATTATAGGAGAAGGCGCGGTGAGAAATTCAGATAGGTCAGCTCCAGCACAAAATGCCTTGTCTCCTGCTCCCTTTAAAATGGCAACCCTTACCTCTAAGTCATCTCTGATAGCACCCAGAAGCTGGTATAGCTCATCACGCATCTGAATATTATAGACATTTAACACCTCGGGGCGATTGATGGTGATGTAGGCTATATTGTCTTTCTTTTCATAAATTATGGTTTTGAAGGCACTCATAGCTTAAAAATCCTAAATTCCAAGCACGAAAACCTAAACAATATCGAAATTACAATTCAAAATGCAAAAATATTATTTTAGTTTTTGCATTCTCCTTTGAGGGGAGTAGATCACTTTCCTTTGAACTGAGGTATCTTTCGTTCTTGAAAAGCCTTGATTCCTTCAATGCGATCCTCTGTTGTTTGTAGCAATAAGTAAAGGTCAGCTTCTAGGCGCAGTGCTTGCTCCAAAGTCAATTCTAATCCCTTGTGCACTGCCTCTTTAGCATGTCTCAATGCTATAGGAGCTCTTAAACTCATCGTGTGTGCCATTTCCATTACTGTTGACATAAGATCTTTTGACGGGACTACCTTATTAACCAACCCAATTTCATAAGCCTGTGTGGCATCTATGGCTTCTCCTGTGAGGATCATCTCCGTAGCTTTGCCTCTACCTACAATTCGGGGCAAGAGTTGAGTCCCACCATCTGAGGGAATAAGGCCTGAAGTAATTTGGGGTAATCCAAAGTGCGCTGTTTCTGTGGCAATTCTGAGGTCGCAAGCCAGAGCTAACTCCAGACCCTGCCCTAAAGCATCGCCATTGATTGCAGCAATAACTGGGCGGTCAATATTGATTACCACTTTGGTGGTGGAGGGCGGTTCCGCTTCTTGCTCTCCGTGAGCTAGGTCAGTCCCCAGACAGAAATATTTCCCGGCACCGGTTATGACTACTACCCTTATTTCTTCATCACTGATGATATTAGCGCAAACATC
>JAIWBQ010000133.1:0-4453 GCA_048633745.1 bacterium | reverse complement strand
GCCCTGTTGCCCAAGAAAATAGCCAGAAAAGAGTTTGCAGCCCCCTTTTCACGCAGGTCCTTGAGCAAGGGATACCAGGCATAGATGGGCCCCACTGAAATAATCCCTGCCGTCGCTGAGAGTATGACAGCCTTGATACCAGCCCCTCTGCCGAGGAACTTTACAATTTGCGCTGGTTTCAGGAAAAGATTCGTAACCAGCATCAGAATGAAAACCAGGCTGAGAGGTAGAAGCATAGTGAGAAGAATGTTACCGCTGCTTTTGAGGGCTATGGAGGCTTTTTCTGGCATAATAGCAAGTACAATTCCGTAGGCTACCAGCACCAGAGCGGGGAAAAGGAGCATACGCACGGCACGGCTCTTCCATATAGAACTTTGAGGTCTATCCTTCTTCAATAAACTTACCCCATAATGAAATTAAAGACAACTACTGTAAGAATGGCTACGGCCATGAATATAACAAAAGATACAGCATTCCTCACCAGCGCGAATTTCCTACCCAGAGCCGCTATCTCAGCCGGCAATTGCACCAGACCTATGGTCACCCACGTAATCATAAAAGCAGTCACGGCGAAGAGGCTAACGCCGTGTTTCAACAACTCCCCCCCAATCACGTAGCTATTAATTGGGTTCCCTGCAAGAATGCTGCCAAAGCATGCTCCCCAGAAGGTGTCTAATATTGGGTCCCCTGAGAACATAGAGGCTAAAAGATCCTTCGAAATGAACGCATTGAACAACCCCATGAGCAGTATTACACCTATCAGGATGGGCAGCAGGGAGACAAACTGCATGCCAGAGCTTTTAGCTGCTTGTAGAAGAGTGACCCTGTCAATCCTACGCCTTCTTGCTGCGGGTTTAACTTCAGCTTCCAACTGCCTCTGGAGATCACCCTTCCTGTAGCTCTTCACAAGCTCCCCCACTGTGCCACTGAGCCCAGAGATAAGCTCTATGCCGTTTGTCGTAAGGTGGTGGCGGACAGCAGGACTGCAGTAACCAGCCAAAACCGTTTTGACATCTTTGCTGATGACAAGCACAACAGCCTGCATGCCAGCCCCACGCTGCCCTGAAGCGCCGGGGTTTGGCACCGCTTCCAAATCCCCACTGTCTAAATCAACGATTACCAGGTATTGCGATGTTCCAAACTTGTACGCTACTCTGGCTTCTAAACCTGCACCATCGGCTGAGATTGCAACCTTCATTAATGGCCTCCTCAGTGGTTGCGAAAAGACTTCATTAATTGTAACAGAAATGCTCTTGGGCAAGACTTATCACAGGAAAATCAGACGAGGGCTAATAATTACCCCCTTTTTGCTTCCTGGCTGGGGAACTCCAGGAACACAATATGATCTGATCTAGTTAAGCCTATTACCAATCAGGTATTATGTCTCTAAATACTCAAGTAATTCACAGATAATTAAGAAGCTGGCTTGGAAGCTTTTCGGCGATTTTGAATTTAACCTTCAGCTGTGCCGCACTCGCCTGCCTGACCCTTGAGCGTTTCCACAGCATGGGGCAACGCTGGCAGTATCACCTCAAGACATTCACGCACCGCCTTAGGACTGCCAGGCAAATTGATAATCAAGCAGCCACCACGGATGCCAACAACCGCTCGACTCAGCATTGCCATAGGAGTTTTCTTAAGGCTTTCAGCCCTCATTGCTTCGGCAAAACCAGGAACAGCTCTATCCACCACCGAAAGCGTTGCCTCCGGGGTAACATCTCTAGGACTCAGTCCAGTTCCACCTGTAGTTAGAATCACATCCAACGCATCATCATCAGCCCACTGAATCAGTTTCTGGACGATGAACTCCTTCTCATCAGGAACGATATCATAATTTGCAACGCGAACATCCATTGTGGAAAGGATTTCTCGAATACCCTCACCACTCCTATCCTGGCGTTCTCCGCTCCATCCTTTGTCACTGATGGTCAATATCCCCACAGTAAACATGTTCTTCTATTTGTCATTCTGAGCGGAGCGAGGAATCTTTCTGGAATGTTTGGGATAACTCCTGCGAACCTTCACTATTGCTCAGGGTGACAGTCGAACCTGGCTTATTTCTTATGGAAATATCGAGACTTCTTATCTCTCTAACGCCATTTAGTGTTGAAACCATGGCTAACAGGGACTTGGCAATAATGTCTTTAACGAAAGGCTTCATGAAAACCTGCTTACCATTGATAAAAAGTGTAATATCACCTTCGGTTTTTAAGACGAAACTCTTTTCTATGAAATCGGCTATCGCCTGGGTATCATCCACAAAAAACTGGGGCACATCGATATCTAATGACTCGTTGCTAACAACAGCGGAAAGTCCCTTAACAGAACACAATAAATCATCCCCAAGCTCCCTGTTGAGCACTTCAATTTTAGGAGCGCTGCCCCTTTTAAAACCTTCGACCAGGACAAGATCGAAACCACTGCCAATAAGATGCAAAATTTCTTCAATACTAGCATCGTGATCCATACTTCTAATGAAGGCGAGCTTTTCAGGCGAGCTAACAGCTACAACTTCGCTGCCAGCTTGGGCAAATCTCCAGCTATCTTTCCCGGGCCGGTCTATTTCCATACCATGGCTATGTTTTACAGCAGCAATTCGATATCCTCGCTTCCCAAACTCTGCAATCAGACGCTCCATAAGCGCTGTTTTGCCAGCTCCCGATTTGCCCACAATAGAAACGACCGGAGCCATTTTTACCCTCACTTCTACCCTCTCCCTTCAAGAGAGAGGATCTTCTTGCCAATCTAACATCTGAACCTGGATCATGTCTCCCACCTTAACCCCTTTGCTGTTTTCAGGGATTATGGCTAAACCATTCGCCTTTGTCATCGATGTAAGGATTCCTGAACCCTGTGGACCAGTAAGACGGGCATAATATTTGTCCTCATGCTTGATAACAATCACTCTGGTGAACATGCGACGTCCATCAGTATTTTTAATATCGTTTGCCATAACTGCTTGGATGGTCGGCTTTGCCAGTATTTTCTTTCCCATCATCTTTAAGATAGCGGGGCGGGCAAATTGCTCAAAGGTAACCATAGAGCTCACTGGATTGCCTGGCAACCCCAAATGGGGCTTTCTTTTCTCCCCCTCTTTAATCACCCCAAAGGCAAGCGGCTTCCCCGGCTTCATACATATCGTCCAGAAGGCAATTTCTCCGCTCTTTGCCAGAACATCCTTCACTATATCGTAATCCCCACGGGACACGCCACCAGAGGTAATGAACATGTCTGCATCCAAACCTTCGCTAAGCTTCTTCGTCAGCGATTCAACTGAATCGCGCCCTATGCCAAGAATCTTGGGTATCCCACCGTAGCGCAGAATTGCAGCAGCAATAGCATAGGTGTTGCTGTTATAGATCTTGCCAGGAGCTAATGACTGTTTAATATCCATAAGCTCATCCCCTGTAGCCAGAACCGAAACAATTGGGCGGCGAATAACTAGGGCTGTAGATCGCCCCAAAGAAGCTAGCACACCTATTTCTGGAGGGCGAAGCACAGTTCCTTCCTTCAAGACCAACACTCCTTTGGCGATATCCTCACCTTTACATCGGACGTTTGATCCTTCTTCTACCTGGCACAATATGCCAATTTGCAATGGGTTACCCTGAGATGATTTCCGATCAGCTTCATCGGTATCTTCAAATCGCACTACAGCGTCAGCCCCTCTGGGTAAAGGAGCTCCTGTCATAATGCGAATTGCCACCCCTGACCTGACATCATCCGCAGGCATAGACCCGGCAGCAATCTCTCCGACAACGGTTAAATTCATGGGGGATGATTTATTAGCATCACGAGTATCTCCCGCTCGTACTGCATAACCATCCATGGCGGAATTATCCAGCGGGGGAATATCAATGGTAGAATAAATATCCTCAGCTACAACCTGACCCAAACAATTCAATATAGCCTTTTCTTCGGGATCAAGAACTTCAACATAAGAAAGAATTTTCTCCAGGGCTTCTTCGACAGAAATCACCTCACGATTCTCCCTAAGCAAAAACCTTCGAGCAAAACTAGAATTAGATTATAAACTATTCCTGCCTCCCAGGCTAATATCTCCTTTTGTTACCAGCATATTGGCTCGCTCTAGGTCCGCCCGTGAATTTGGGATGAAAAACCAATAGGAACTTGCTCGAAAATTCTTACCCCCTTATTTTCTTTTACACAAAATCCATGATAAAGCTGATGTACCCTTGCAAAACTGATGAGCTTCTAGTATAATCGGTGGGTTTAAGGCTATTGAGCAGGCGAAAATGCTGATGACTCGATATCTCAAAGGAGGTAACGATGGCTGAATTTGAGCCAAAAATAGTGGGGTTCTGCTGTAACTGGTGTTCCTATGCTGGTGCTGACCTTGCTGGCACCTCACGAATGCAATATCCATCAAATATAAGGATAATACGAGTGATGTGTTCCGGCCGAGTAACCCCTGCTTTCATTCTGAAGGCAC
>JAIWBQ010000132.1:0-2932 GCA_048633745.1 bacterium | reverse complement strand
CTGTACCTCCTAATGCGCACAATGAACCAGCCTTAACCTTTTCAGCTAGATTTGAAAGTAAATCTAGGTCTTCCATCTCTCCCTGTCCCTTTGTAATATCTTCCAGGATATCTAGCATCTGCTTAGTACCTAGCCGACAGGGAACACATTTACCGCATGATTCAGCCTGGGTGAAGGAGAGAAAATAGCGGGCGACGTCGACCATGCATGTGTCCTCATCCATTACCACCATACCACCGGAGCCCATGATCGAGCCGGCCTGGGTTAACGACTCATAGTCAACTGGTAGCTTTAATAAGCTTTCCGGCAAACAGCCGCCGGAGGGACCGCCGGTCTGGACTGCTTTGAAGCGTTTGCCATGGAGAATGCCGCCACCGATCCCGTAGATTATCTCCTCGAGGGAGATACCCATAGGCACCTCTATCAAACCGCTATTAGCAATTTGACCGGTTAAGGCAAAAACCACGGTTCCCTTGCTCTTTTCTGAACCAATGCCAGCATACCAGTCTGCCCCCTGAGCAATGATAGCAGGAAGCGCCGCCAAGGTCTTAACATTGTTAATGTTGGTTGGTTTGCCCCATAAACCAGACTGAGCCGGAAACGGAGGGCGGGAACGGGGCATACCTCGTCTGCCCTCAATCGATGCTAACATCGCCGTCTCCTCACCACAGACAAAAGCTCCGGCACCTTCTTTGACGTGCACCCTGAAGCTACAGTTGGAGCCAAGGATATCCTCACCAAGGAATCCGCTCTCCTCCGCTTGTTTCAATGCGATACGGAGACGATTAACGGCTAGTGGATATTCTGCTCTAATATATATGTAACCTTCAGTAGCACCTATAGCGTAGGCAGCAATGACCATTCCCTCAATAACAGCGTGAGGATCACCCTCCATTACACTCCGATCCATAAAAGCACCCGGATCACCCTCGTCAGCATTGCATATTAAATATTTTCCTGTACCTGTTGCGCGGCGACAAAAGTCCCACTTAACTCCAGTGGGAAAGCCAGCACCGCCACGTCCTCGTAAGCCGGAATGCTTGACCTCATCAATAACTTGCTCCGGGGTCATCCCTAGCAGGACTTTCCTTAACGATTGGTAACCATCTTTTGCAAAGTAGTCTTCAATCCTCTCAGGGTTAACCCGACCACAGTTTCGTAAAACTATACGCTGTTGCTTTGCATAGAAATCTATGTCCCGATGGTAGGGTATGGCTTTACCACTAACTGGGTCTCTATAGAATAGGCGTTCTACCGGCTGCCCATCTCGGAGGTGGGACTGGACAATCTCAGGAACATCATCAGCACTAACATGAGTATAAAAGATACCTTCAGGTTCTACAACGGCAATAGGACCTTGTTCACAGAAGCCATGGCAACCGGTGAAATCTACCTTAACATTTTCTAACCCCGACTCTGCCACCGCCTTCTCTAACGCTTTTCGAATGTCAACGGCCTTTCCTGATACGCAGCCTGTTCCTTCACACATTAAGATAGTCCTGTGGTTATCAACAGGCTCAAGAAAAGTCTCGTTTTGTGAAAGTTCAATCATTGTCTTTTCGCTCACCAAAAATCCCCCTTACCTTCTTGGTGGTCATTTTACCGTGTACATCCTTATTAATGACTATGGCTGGGGCAAGAGCACAGGCCCCAATACAAGCCACAGTCTCCAAGCTATATTCTAAATCTTCAGTAGTCTCTTCTGCCTTGATGCCCAACCCATTTTCGATTTCCCTGAGTACTTGGGTTGCTCCTCTTACATGGCAAGCAGTCCCACGACACACCTTGACTATCGTCTTACCCATAGGGACAAATTTGAACTGAGCATAGAAGGTACTCACTCCATAAATAATACTCGCTGGTAAACACAGAAACTCAGCAATCCCAGCCATTACCTCTTCGGGAAGATAGCCGAAGCTACTCTGCACCTCCTGAAGAATCGGAATTAGGTCACTACGGCTGCTATCGTATCGGCTAAATATCTCATCCAGTTGCTTTTCGGCACACGCTTCCATTAGGTAAGTACCCACCCCTGCTTAAGAAATTAGATCAGGGACTGCTTTTTGTCTTTGCTTCGCTCTCGATCCTGTGTAGAAAGATCTGCCAGTCCCTGCCATAGACAGTCTACTATAATTATAATGCCCGATACAAGGAATTACAAACCCCTGTCACTACAACCAACTCTTTCATTTGGTAGCGGCAGTAGGTTGGTGGTATAGTAGTAGTGACAGGTCCCTTATACTAAGCGGCATATCCCAGCGTACTGGAGACAAGAGCCGGCTAAGACCAGCCCGAAGTCCATACTAACGTGAGTATAACCACCTTGAACTTAAGCCGCCGCCTCAAGTAGAATACTAGAAAACGCAAGCCGTTTATGTCACAGTTCCCCGCGAGAAATACCCTAAAACAGCAGGACTGACCCGGGTGATGCAGTATTTATCGGCTGCTAAATATTGTGGAGACTCTCTAAAAGGGATTACACGATGCAATATTATCACCGGTGTCGGGGCTAGCAGTCTCAGATTAATTCTATAAGGAGTGAAACTATGAATAGTAGCAGTGGCCCACTTCGAAATGACTACAGTCCTCAACAACTGGCGGTTCATGAAGGCCTGTTCCGAATTTACGAACAGATGCTCGGAGATGTTGACATTACGAACGTGCTACAAAACACGACCAGGGTTATAGCCCAGGTGCTTAGCGCGGAACGAGCTACGACCTATCTCGTCCGGAATGACTCTCAAGAACTGGAATCCGTTGCCATCATTGGTAGTGTTCCTCGCACTATCCGTATCCCGATCAGTGAGGACTCCATTGCCGGATACTGTGCTCTGACCCAGCGCTCCTTTGTCATCCCCGATGCCTACGGAGACCTCGGCCACATTGATGAAAAGCTTCGATTTAATAGGTCTTGGGATGAAATGACTCAATT
>JAIWBQ010000131.1:0-10530 GCA_048633745.1 bacterium | reverse complement strand
ATATTATACACCAAAGCGCCCAACTCTGCCAATAAATAGCCTAACCCTGTGTATGTGGCAAACGGTAAAGTAAACGCTAGGGCAAACCCTGGCGCAAACGATGCCCACTTGGCTTAAACCAACGCCTTATAAATTATGGCGTACAGTCAGCCCTAGGGGCACATTTCATCGAGTTGTTAATCATCGGTCACGCCCCCCGTCCTTTGTTGGTACAATTATCTTCAACAAGAGCAGCGAGGTCATATAGTCAGATTAAAAGCCAGTCCGAAAGTTCTATCTATTGCAACCCTTGGTCTACCAGAGCTACCAGTCGAGATTCAACCCCGGAGTTTGGAAAAACAGGGTGTCAACATGCCGAGCCAACCGACACTCTGATTTTATCACTTCCCTGGCGGACATATCATTATGTCTTCAATGTGTCCCACGTTTGCTGACTATATACACCCGTAAATTATACCAACTTCTAAGTTAGTCCCACTAGCATAGGTGGGACAAAAAAACATTGCCTCTGTCCTCTTCTACGAAATGAAGCTCAGATGATATACATGCCCTCCGCTTCCCTCAGCAGGTCATCTCTAAACTTGGGATGGGCAATGCTGATGATATCCAATGCCCTCTCTCGAGTGGACTTCCCCTTCAAATTGACTATTCCATACTCAGTGACAAGATAATGAGTATCCATCCTTGGAGTAGTAACTGCAGTGCCTGCCTCAAAGCGTGGCACTACACGAGAGATTTCTTCATCCCCGGCTGTAGAATAAAAGGCTAGGATGGACTTCCCGCCCTTAGAATTGAAGGCTCCCCGCACAAAGTCAAGCTGCCCTCCGGTGCCGCTAAATTGGGAGCCGGCAAGAAACTCCGCATTGCATTGTCCCAGTAGGTCAACCTCAAGGATACTGTTAATGGAGACAAAATTGTCGTTTTGGGCGATGACAGTTGGGTCATTGGTATAGGAGACAGGGTAGCTTTCCATGCTCGGGTTATTGTTTATGAATTCATACATCCTCTCGGTGCCCCAAGCGTTGGTAAAGACATTTTTCCTCGGGTGGAGTGTCTTTTTTCGGCCAGTAATAACTCCCACTTCTATCAGGTCCACCATGCTGGAACAAAAGAGTTCCGTGTGAATTCCTAAATCCTTATGGTCCATGAGACAATAGGCAATGGCATTGGGTATGGCACCGGTCCCTAACTGAATAGTAGCTCCATCAGGAACCATCTCGGAGATATATCTACCAATAATCTCATCTTCAGACTTCAGCTCCGCTGGTATAAGTCCCAAAAGTGGGACATGATTTTCTACTATGGCGTCAACCTCAGAAATATGTAGAAGGGAGTCCCCAAAAACGCGAGGCATATTCTCATTCACCTCTACGATGAGCGTTTTGCAGTGCCTGGCGGCTGTGGAAGTGTAGTCGTTGACAGTGCCAAAACTGAAATAGCCCGCTCTGTCCATGGGCGAAACGGTAGTGACGGTGACATCTATATCCATGAAATCCCTGATTATCTTTGGTAGCTGATGGAAGTAATTGGGCACGAAATAGTGAAGCCCCACCTTGACCAGAGGCCTGTCTGCCCCACTCACAAACCAGGAATAGGCTTGAATACAGTCAGACAGGTCTGGAGCAAGAACGGTTTTGGCAGCATGTTCTTGAGGAGCCATGGAAAATATTTTGATGTCTTTCAGGTCACCTTCTCTAGCCCTGTCAGCGATAGCGGCTAAAAGAGCAGGAGGTTCAGCATTAATCATGCCATGTATGATGGTGGCACCACTCTTTATTTCCTCTACAGCCTTCTGTGGTGTGGTCAATTTCTGTCTATATTCTGAGGCATAAGGATTCATGCTTCCTCCCTAGCTCTCTGAGCTGATTACGCCTTCTTTGCTTTAATCACGTAAGCAAACAGTTCTTTCCCAAAATCGGAGGCAATTTGAACCTCTTCAAAGTCAATGTCCACATTATTAAGATATTGCAAACGAAGCACATCACCATCAAAGATTTCAGGGATGATTCCGGCAAAAAAGAATCCGAGCATTTCCATGGATGCACAAATTTTCTGTGTAGCTGGATGAGATAAAGGCAAATCAATGTAAATTACATCGGTATGACGCAGACAAAGCTCCCGTAGACGAAATCTCACCAATTCTTCCAAATCAGCCCCGTATTGGGTTATGCGAATAAAAGCTCGGCTTGCTTCAGTCTGCACTTTCACATCTACCTGGGAAGATGGCGGAACCTCCACCCGCTCTTTGAGTTCAGATGGATTCCTAATGTTTCGGTTCAATTTGCTTCTCTCATAAATACTACGGATCATTGTCTGATGGTGAAACGGTGGACATACATCCCGTAATGGCTCCTCATTAGCCTTGGTATAGAGAAGAATTGCAGTTCGACGCTGTTGTTGATGTTCTTCCTGAATTTTCTTAAAAAACATAATTGCAGGAGTGAAGCCTAAAAGGACACCCGTCTCGCATGCTCCAAGCGAAATAGCTACTTTCTGAGTATAAGGGTGAACTGTTACAGCTTCACCATAGGTTCCGTACATCCCTTTTTCTTTGGCATTGTCCATCAAAAACTTTCTTAGTTTTCTGTAAAGACCATGGCCTCTATATCGCGGATCAACTACTGCCTGCCCTGACTCTCCAATTTTAGCGTTCGGTTGTTCCATACGCAGTGCTATATGGCCAACGATCTCGCCATCAGGGGTCAAAGCGATATGAGAACTCAATAGACCACTTTCCAAAAGTTAACGTACTCTATCAGGGAAATAGACATAATCGCTACTGTAAGTATATCCATAGCAGCGATACACGCATCTGGCCACATCAACTGAGTCATCTGGTCTCATTAAGCGTATGGTAAGTGGGACGTCCTTTGGAGCAGGTGGAAGGGACAAGCTTCTCTCTTTCTCCTCTTCAGAAATATATGCCTCTACATCTTTATAGGGAAGGTTTTTAATGAGTTCGACTCGTTTGCCACGACGACCTGCGTTAAGAAAGTGGATCTCATCAGCAAAAGCCTTCATTAACATCACGCCGAGCCCTGATTCTTGTCCAGCCTCAAATTTCCTAAAATCAAAAGGCAAGCCTTGATCTTCCACTGCCACTACAACCTGGCCTGGCTTCCGTAGGATGATGACATCAAAAGCCCCCTGCTCATCAAGGTCGAAAGCATGTTCAATTACGTTCATACAAGCTTCCTCTACTACAAGTTCGAGTCGCTCCACATCCCTGCCAGCCAGACCCAGCTTAGTGGAAACATCTCGCACAAAACCAATAACAGCAGGAAGGAACTCCACCTTCGCGACAACTGTAATACGCGTAATTTGTTGTTCTTCTTGTGTCACATCCATTTTTATCATCTCCCTTTTCTATTACCGACCTGCCGTGTCTTTCAGGTTCGTAGATTCCGCGATGGGAGCTTTCATCTTACGTCTTCTCTCATTTTATTTTGAAACCTCTCCTTCACCGATATCTTCGTTCCACCACTTGGGATTTTGCTTAATAAAATCCCGCATCAGCTTGTAGCACTCATAGTCATCAAGTTCGCTTACTTCCACCCCACGTTCCACCATAAAGGATTTTGCTCCTGGGAAGGTTCTTGATTCACCAGCAATGACCTTATTATCCCTGACTAGTATTGCGCCTATAGGAATGCCCCCCGGCTAAACTCCTTCTAGCCTCATCTATTGCCATTCATAATACTGGTCCATCACTAACTCTTCCCTCCATGACGTCGTTCAATAATCCCGCCTGTCGGCGTGATTACTAAACACCATCTAAATCGCGATTTTTCGGCATCAGCTGCTTTCGCATAGTGAGCTTGTTTCCCTCTTCAGCATCAAAAGAATAATTTACCTCATCCATCAGCTTTCGCATAAAATATATTCCCAGCCCGCCAATTTTCCTTTCGTCCACATCTGACTCTAAATCTGGTGGTGGAATGGAGCTAGGCTCAAAGGGCTTCCCACGATCTGTGATGGTAACAATCAAGTCCTCATCCACCAGCTCCAGGGTAAGCGTGATAACATCCTTCCGCTCCGAATATGCGTGCCTGATTATGTTGGCACAGGCTTCATCGACTGCGAGCTTAACCTCGGATATACTTCTCTCCTTCGCGCCTATTTGGCTCATCACCTTGGTGATGAAATCGCTGATGATAGAAAGGTTTTCCAACCTGCTGTCAACCTTAAGTTCAAATCGGTTTTCTTTCATCGACTTAACTACTTGGAAGCCCTCAGGCTTTGGCTGCCTGCTCAGCTTCTCTCCGCTCATCTCTCGCAAGTACTACCACACACTGAGAGTGGAAGATTCTTAATCCTGTTTCTTCCTATACCATGCTCAGCCGTTATACCTGCACCCAAATTAATCGCCTCTCTGTAGATTCTTTCCTTGATTTCTTCCGAACAGGTTATCCTTATCTACCTCAAGGATTTTGTTTAACCTTTCTAAGGAAAGAATTATACTCTGTTCAACAGCTATATAATTCTCATTTGCATATCTCAAAATCTCATAAACCTCTTCACAAGTTGCCGGTTTAATCAAAATCGAGTTTATATTGGGCTCAGGGCGAACTGGTTCAGGTGTCTGGTCTAATAGGTAATCTCTTATTCGGTCTATCTCGGTCGCAACCCAATTTGTTCCCACAATAGAACTCAATTCTCTAACCACCTTTTCTTCCACTCCTGTTCCTCTTCGCTCTCAATCTTAGATTCAAACCAACTGTTTTTCATTTAGCCGACCTTCAATATCATCAGGGTAAGATCATCAAATTGAGGTTGTCTTTGGCTGAATTCAGTTACCTCCTGTCGAATTCGCTTGACAAGCTCTGAAGCAGGGAGATTGCGGTTCTCTTCTGCTATGGAGATAAGCCTCTCTTGGCCGAACTGCTCCTCCTTGTCGTTGATAGCTTCCGTCACTCCGTCAGTGTAGAGGACTACAATATCACCTTCTCGCAAGGTGATTTCCTTCTCTTCTAATTCCATATTGGGTATAACACCTAAAGCGATCCCTTTAGCCTCCAACAGTACAATGTCGCCACTATCTCTGCGCAACATCAAAGGGGGATTATGCCCAGCATTAACATAGGTCAATGTTTTCTTCTTTGAGTCGAGGACGCTATAGAACAGGGTGACAAACATGCTTGACCTGTCGTCCTCAGCAATCAAGTTGCCTGCTCTTCGTATAGCTTCCGAGGGTCTAGCGTTGCCTGCGACATTTGCACGAACCAGCGTTCGGGAAAGGGCCATAAACAACGCTGCTGGGACACCTTTTCCTGAGACATCAGCTATCACCAATCCCCACTTATCTTTGGAAATAGGGATGAAGTCATAGAAGTCCCCTCCCACCTCTCTAGCTGGTAAATTCAGTGCTGCCAGTTCAACACCTTCTATTTTTGGCGGGCGCTCAGGCAGAAAGCTTTGCTGAATTCCGCCAGCAATTTCCATCTCATAGGACTGCCGCTCTAGTTCACGACGATACCTATCTTTTTCAGTTGCGGTCCTCCGTTCGTTTATCAAGTTGTTCACCATAAAGGCGAAGATGGCTATTCCCACTGTGCTGGCAATGATCATGGGGAGGCTAAGGAGTTTGACCGCAGCCAGGGCTTCGGAGAATGGCCGAGCTATCAGCAACACTAATCCCATATGTAAGGATTCTATAACAAGAGCAAATAGACTTGCTTGCCAAACTGCGACAAACTCTCCTTTCCTTAGCTTATATATAACGCCACCGGCCAAACCGGCTATAATGGTAGCAAGCGCGCAGGGAACAGCAGTAAATCCGCCTAGGAAATAGCGGTGTATCCCGCCGATTAACCCAACCCCCAATCCAATCATCGGTCCTCCTACTAATCCAGCAAGCATGGGGCCGAGGTCTCTAATATTGGCGATGGCGCCCGAGGGTAGCTCTATCCCGCTATAAGTGCCGAAAATGGAGAAGGCACCAAAAACCAGAATTAGAAAGATCCGATTCCTAACATCAAATTTGTGGTCTAATACCTGGGCAAAATATTTGGTGCGGGTTATGATATAGGCAAAGAGGACTACTACGCATATTTTTTCGACTAGATCCAGTGCCAGGTCACCAATGGCTACTTCCAGAGTTGCCTCCTTTCAAAGTCAGAGGTAATCCAACCTGGCATTAAGCTCCCTCACGCCTTTCACCCATCTTTCTAACGGTGGGACCTCGTCTGGATCTATGATGCAGTCAATGACAGTCGGCTTTCCGCTCTCTAAGGCTTGGGGCAGTATTTTCGACAGTTCCCCCGACTTTTCTATCCTGTAGCCTTGGGCGCCAAGACCTTCAGCTATCTTAGCAAAATTTACCTGCTTGAAGGTTGTGGAGACGGTCTTCTCACCTAAGCTGAACTTCTGAAGCTCATGCACCAGGCCGAGTCTGGCGTTGTTATGGACAATCCAAACCACGGGGATATCATAATTTACTGCTGTGGCTATCTCCATTCCATTCATCTGGAAGCAACCATCGCCGACCATAGCTATCACCGGCCTGTCAGGCGCCGCCAGCTTACCACCTATGGCGGCAGCGGTGGCATAACCCATCGTGAGCATGCCAAAAGCTGATACGAAATTTGGCCTATCAAAACTCAGGTAGTGGATACCCCAGCATATATGATTACCAGTATCAAAGAACACAATGGCATCCCTGGGCAAGAGTTCCTGAAATTCTCTCATCAATGCCTGCGGCTTAATGGGAACAGAATCCGAATGCATTTTCTCTTCGTCAAGAAACATGCCGACCCTTTTCTTGAACTCGATAAGCTCATCAACAGGTCTTTGTGTGCTTGGGTCATACTCCTGCAGTTCCCTCAGAACCCTGAATGAGATTTCGTCTAACACGGCCCGGCAATCTCCAACCAGGCCAATGTCTGCTACATAGTTCTTGTCTATCTCAGCCGGGTCAATGTTAATATGGATCAGGCAATCGCTAGGCATAATTCTGGGATCCCAGGAAAAAGTCGTCATCTGATTCAAGCTGGCACCAACAACCACTAGTACATCCACATCTCCCATAAGGTACTCCTCGGCCGCAGGAGACCCACAAAGGCCAAGCACGCCCAATGAGAGTTCGTGGCTTTCGGGAAAAGCCCCCTTTGCCTTGGGAGTAGTGGCCACCGGGATGTTAAGCATCTCGGCAAGCTCTAGAACTTCTGAACTGGCATCAGCTGCGATGACACCGGAACCAACAAGCATCGCCGGCTTTTTTGCCTTGACTAATTTCCTAACAGCATCTATTACCAATTTCCTATCGAAATATTCTGGCTTAACCCTATAGGCCTTGGGAGGAAGCAGGCTATCTTCAACCTCTGCCTCCATGATATCCTTGGGGTAGCTAAGATGCACCGGTCCCTTCTTCCCGCTAAAGGCTTTTCTAAATGCCTCCCTGAGTAGCTCAGGCATCTTCTGCCTTGATATTATCATTGTGCTGAACTTCGTCACAGGGTCAAACATCGCCACAGAATCAACGCCTTCCTTGGTGGAATCCTGAAAGGTTCCCTTCCCATAGATGCTTGTGGGGACCTGCCCGGTTATGACCAGCAATGGAATATTATCCATATACGCGTTAGCGACGCCGGTGATCAGATTGGTTGCGCCAGGACCGGAGGTAGCGTAACATACCCCGATCTTACCACTTACTCGAGCATACCCATCAGCCATAAAAGCTGCCCCTTCTTCGTGCTTGGTCAATATCGGCTTGATAGCATCCTGTTTATTTATGGCGGCATATAGGGGAACCAGTGAGGTACCCGGGACACCAAAGATGTATTCCACACCTTCAGCCTGAAGATACTTTAGCAGTAATCCTGCTGTCGTTATTTTCATTTCACGTCTCCTTGAAGCTATTCACCGCGTCTTCCTCTTTGTCAAACATCTGGAATAACTGTGTAAATCCGGCAATGTCAAACACCTCTTTGACATAGGGTTGTAAGCAAGCTAATCGGATATCACCCTGTTCTTTTTTCACCCTTTTAATTCCTGCCAGCAATACCCTCAGTCCCGAGCTGCTTATATACTCCAGACGACTGAGGTCGACCACCAGACACACCTGGCCAGCGGTGATCAGCGAGTCCAATTTCCGCTCCACATCATTTGCGGCGTAGGCATCAAGCCTGCCACTCAAGTAGATTACATTCACATCTCCCGCGGTTTTTGTTGAAATCTCCATTTTGCTACCCTCCTTCTGTTGATAGATTAGCTCTCCGTTTCTATGTGTAGGGACACCTCTACTAGTTAACAAGTATATTTCCCTTGCCATAGAAATACAAGCCTTTTCCTGCACCCTCAAGCAGTAGATGATTCATATAGGTTGTTTAACCTGCTGAACATGCAAATATACACACAGCTGCAGTAAGACTGTAATGCCTATACAGTCGAAGTCTCTGGAAGCTACGCGACAGAAGGGGCCAAGGCCGATAAGATGCATCTTCCGGCCTCATTACAGGTGGTCGCAGAGGCCAATATGGATTGAACTAAGTAATCAGCTGTTCATACCGTCCCTTCGGCTTCCTTAATCTCCCAACGTTGCCAAAGCTGAATTCATAGGTTATTGATGCAAAAGTTAAAGATTCCCTCCTTACTAATCGAAGGAGCCATTGTGGACATCAGGCTATTTGACCTTACCAATGCGTTGAAGAAGACAGAGGCATTCGAGGAAATTATGGACTACTACAAAGAGGTAGAGAAAGCAAAGGACTCACCGAGGTATTTGAGAGGCCTCTCCGCGAGAATCCGGCACCTGCTACGTAAGAATTGTTGACGCTATGCTGCGAGATGTGGTACACATAGCAGACATTTGTACGGTGAACACCATCCTATGGGCGGGTCAGAATAAACATGGCACACAAGCCACTTGAAGCAAAGGTCGCAGTCGTGACTGGTGCTGGCGGGGGCATTGGCAAGGAGTTTGCGGAGGCTCTAGGCAGAGCAGGGGCAAGCGTTGTGCTTGCAGATATCAACGTTGATAGCGCTCAGGTGGCTGTGGCGGAGCTGCGCGGCGCAGGCCTCGAGGCTATCGCGGTCCCTACTGACATTACCAGTGAGGCAAGTGTAGTCGAAATGGCATCGGCCGCCGTCAGCAAATTTGGTGGAATCGATATCTTAGTTAACAACGCAGCGCTCATGGCTGAACTGCCGAGAGACATACCGTTGGTTAAGTTTCCACTCGACGAATGGGATCGCGTGTTACGGGTCAACCTGACCGGAGCATTCCTGTGTATACGTGCAGTTGTGCCGTCAATGAAGGAAAGGGGTGGAGGCAAAATTATCAACATGTCCTCTGGAGGTGCCTTTCTGGGAGGACATGCTTACGGGATCAGCAAGCTCGCGCTACTAGGCCTGACTGTTAGTATGGCTAACGAACTTGGTAGATACAATATCACAGTGAACGCGATAGCGCCGGGCATGGTTTCTACTGAGGCCGGTGAAATCTCACGGCCGCCTAGGATGGCCGAGCTGTGGAAGCCTCATATACCACTGAAAGCCGTTGGGGATCCTAAAGACCTATGCGGCGCTTTAATCTTCCTGGCTTCATCAGCCAGTGACTGGGTAACCGGGCAGACACTTGACGTAGATGGGGGCTGGATAAAACGGATTTAAGCTTCACCGTTCCCTATCAGGGGCACAGCGATTGGTCGGCCCCATGGCGTACAGCTGGCCCAGCGCCGCCCTCTTGGAATCAGGCTGCGCCCGGGGGCCTGCTCCTGACCCGGCGGTTGTTCTGATATGACTAAGGCGAAAGGAGGTACTATGGAGAGAAGGCCGGACTACTTCGACCGTTATGAGACCGTGGCGTTTGACCGCAGCGAAAGCGGGGTCTTGACAGTGCGCCTCCACACAGACGGGGGACCAGTCGTATATTCGAGCGCGAATCACCGTGACTGGGTGGGCGCCTTCCATGACATTGGAGCCGACCGTGACAACAAGGTGGTAATCTTAACTGGTACCGGTGATGAGTTCATATCCCGGTTCGGGTGGGACATGGAGATGGCTACTGCTCAAGATTGGGACCGCGTCTATTGGGAAGGTAAGCAACTGCTGCACAACTTGCTCCATATTGAAATACCAGTGATCGGAGCAGCGAATGGGCCAGCCACCATCCACTCCGAGCTAGTGCTATTGTCTGACATCACGCTTGCGTCCGAAAATGCGGTCTTCCAGGACAAACCACACATTCCATTCTCGACGGTGCCAGGTGACGGGATCGCGGCTGTGTGGATAGAGCTCTTGGGCCCCAATCGCGGCCGGTATTTCCTGCTAACCGGTCAAGTTCTCACAGCCCAAGAGGCGCTTCAGCTTGGTGTAGTCAACGAGGTTCTACCACCCGACCAGCTTATGCCCAGAGCCATGAAGCTAGCAGAACAGTTAGCCAAACTACCACCCCTCACGGCACGCTACACGCGTGTAGTGCTGACACAGCGGCTAAGACGACTCATTGACGATAGCGTGGGCTACAGCCTCGCCCTGGAAGGCCTAGGTGCAATGGGTATGATAGCCCTATAACAATGCCTAGATTTCGAC
>JAIWBQ010000130.1:0-3301 GCA_048633745.1 bacterium | reverse complement strand
CCAGCGTGGGTAATCGAGAATCAGGCACTTTAGCCACACTCATGTTTGGCACTAAGGAAGGAGAATAAGCAGCAACTTCGGCTTTGCCTCGAGTTAAGGCATTAAAAATAGTTGTTTTGCCACTCTTGGGTAGTCCAACGATGGCGATCTTCATAGCTGTATCTTACCATATCTTGATTTCGGTGTTCTGCCGAGGGGAGTTGGTGCTGTGATACAATATCAGGAGATGTTTTATATTCTTCATGGTCAGGATGATTTCTCTCTTCATCAAGCCTTAGAGGGGATTAAGCGTGGCTTGGGCGATTCGGAAATGTTGGCAATTAGCACTGCCAAGCTAGATGGTGAGCATTTGACTTTGAACGAGCTTAAGGGCAACTGTAATGCTGCTCCTTTCTTATCTGCATATCGCCTGGTTATAGTTAATGGCTTATTACGACGTTTTGAGCCAAGGCAAAGAAAATCGGGAGTTGGCAAACGTGCCACCACTGAACCCCAAAATGAACAAAGAGAGTGGCAAGACATGGTTTCATATATCAAGCAGATACCTGAGACCACTGTGCTAGTACTAGTTGATGTAGTTGATGGCAAGATAAGCGGCCATAACCCATTATTAGGGAAGCTTTCGCCTCTAGCTAAGGTAAAGGCTTTCCCTTCATTGCGAGGCAGGGGCTTGAGAGATTGGATACAGCAACGGGTAGCTGAAGGGGGTGGCAATATTACTCCTCAGGCTGTGAGTTTGCTTGCTGAGCTTATAGGTGGCAATTTGTGGGCGATGAGCAATGAGATTGACAAACTGCTGCTGTATAGTCGGGGGCATACCATTGACGAGGATTATGTCACAAAACTGGTAAGCCATGCCCAAGAGGCTAACATTTTTGCCTTGGTGGACGCAATTCTCGAAGGACGAACCAAAACAGCGCAAAGCATACTTCATCGGTTGTACCAGGAAGGTGCTTCGCCGATCTACGTTCTGGCTATGATTACCAGACAGTTCCGGTTAATAGCACTAACCAAGGACTTAGATTCGAGCTTATCCCGTCTGCAGATTCAAAATAAGCTGGGCTTGACATCAAGTTATGGCTTGGATAAAACGCTTACTCAGGCCAAATTGTACGATTTTGAGCATATAAAACAGGCTTATGGTAAGCTCTTAGAAACTGACCTGGCTATTAAAACCGGGAAGTATAATGATCAGTTAGCCCTGGAACTTCTAGTAGCTGACTTGTGCCATGCATTTGTCATTGCGAGGGCATAGCTGAAGCAAACCCAGAGTGGGATTTCCGTCTGCCTCTCAGAACAAGCTCCGCAATCCTAATGGTAGCCCTGAGATTGCTTCTTCAATCAGCGATTTCGGGTGAAGTACCCTTGGGGATCGAAAGTCCTCAATAGCAACAATTCCTCCAGAGAAGGTGGTGAGACTTCTGTAACCTTGGCTGATATTTTGACCGCCCAACCACAATTTTGGCGAATTCGATCGATAGCCTCTTCTGGAGAGCTGAGTGACGGATCGGGGAAATAATTAGTTAACGTCAACTCGCCATCCAATTTCTGGAAAATTCCCATATCAGTTACCAAAGTTTTCACTCTGTCTCCTGGGCAGGTAACGTAATATACATTATCTACCAGACGATCTCGTGATTGAGGTGCTACTAGAAGAACCTCTTTGGCATTAGCAGCGTCGTTACCTCCCCCTGAGCCTATAATATACGACTCCGGTGACATCATGGTGGAGTTAAGGTTGCCATGTTTATCTATTTGCGCTGAGGATAAAATACTAAGGCAGTTTCCTTGCTTGCCGCCAATGAATATCCCATAAGTATTTACGGTGTCGCTTATCATCTTGGAAGTCAGGACAGAGGGGGCATCAGCAAAGATAGGATAGGCTGAATTAGTGGGGCGCGGCGATAGCCCGTGGTAACCACTACCTCCGAGCCAGAGTTCAATGTTATGACCTTTCTGTCTCAATTGGTAGTAAGCAAGATATCCCGCTAAACATGAGGTGCCGATGCCAAACACAATACCTTTATATTCTTTGTTTAGAACCGTTTCTTCAGTTTTTCTTGCCGCAGCTACTACCATCATTTCCCGCGGGTTGTAACTAGGGCTGTGAGAAATGGAATCGAGGGCAGGGTTGTCTTTCCATGAATCTATAGTTGCTTTCCTTTCAAGAAGTGAAATTCTGTCCTGCCCCAATTTGGATAAATAATCATTATGGGTAGGACAGTCTAATACCCAATTTCTAATCCAATCATCCAGATCTTGGTCATTGCGTGACGCCTGCCGACGCTGGGTAATAAACTCATAGTCATCAGCATAAGGCTCAAATTCCGAAATGCCAAGGTTAGTCATCAGGCCTTGGGGATGTGCTCCAAAAGGTGCTAGGGAAACAGAATTTACCATATAGCTAGGTATAGCAACGAAAGCTGAATGCTTTCTGATGAATTGAGTAGACACGATATGTTCCACTGTAGCTACCACGCCGCCTTGACTTGCTTTTGCCCCCCAAACATCTTCTCCCGAAAGAGTGTAAGGAGCTTTAATTATATTGCCATGCGGGTCAGCCGCCCAACCGTGGACCAACGAAATATCAGGATTTAGAGCCTTCACCAGACCAATCTTCGTTCCACCCCCAAAGGGGTCTGACATCTCACAGAAGGAGTCCTGGTTTTCTTGAGCCATATTGCTGCCTAAAAGAGATTTAGTAGGCATAAATGGGAAGTCAAAGGCGCCTGCCATTAGTCTTTGTGGTAGAGATAAGAGGGTCCAATTCTCAAGTTCAATGGCTTTAGCTTTGAAAGCTCTTTGAATTACCTTGCTCGGACCTGGGGTGGGGTAAACCTCCGTGCAGCTGCTCGTGATAAGTTTTTTCGCTAGCCTGCAGTGAATAAGGTTCAATAGCTGCTCAGTTATAACAACAGCAATCAGGGTAAAATCGGGTTTAGTTCCGTAGAATTGCCTGATAAGCTCGCTAGGTAAAGCGTTGGTCCTGTCGCTAACATGTAACTTCATACCTGGCTTTACATAACGCCTCACAGCTTCTCCTAGATCTAGGACTTTACTGCTGCCTTCATATTCCTCTAGCTTGAAGATGTCGTCACGGAAGTCGCCAAATTTGTTAATTTGCTTTGCCAAAGTATTCTCCTTTCGCCTTGTTTAGTTGCCTCTCATGTTATCTTTGCTCCGAAGCAATGGTTATGCTAGCATAGTCAAGGTTAGGCATCAATTAGCAAATAGGAAGGTAACGACATGTGACTGGTGATGAAATTAGGCAAGCCTTCCTGAACTTTTTTCAAGATAGGGG
>JAIWBQ010000129.1:0-7495 GCA_048633745.1 bacterium | reverse complement strand
CCAAAGCCGCTATCGGTAAGGGTGATGTCATTAGCCACAATAAGGTCAAGCCCCTTTTGCTGCAGCTTTTGTTTAGCATTCTCCAGCAGGTTGCTGCTTTCAGCAGCAAAGCCTACTCTGACGAAGTCTCCCTTAGCACTGCCTAGAATGTCTGGAGTGAGCTCTAATTCTAAGGTTAACCAAGCTTTCCCCCTTTTGATCTTGTCTTTAGCCGTGT
Organism: bacterium; assembly: GCA_048633745.1. Classification (GTDB taxonomy): domain Bacteria; phylum Chloroflexota; class Dehalococcoidia; order GIF9; family AB-539-J10; genus JAIWBQ01. The sequence goes on along the minus strand of JAIWBQ010000129.1, from coordinate 7,278 downwards.
TCGCGGGGCGGTAATCAGCTACTGCTGCTGCCATAATCAAAGCATCGGCTTGAGGAACAGCATTTTTCACTGCTTGGTACATCTCTTGAGCAGTAGCAATGTTGACTATGTCAACTCCTATGGGTTCGACAAGCGAAGTGGGAGCCGTGATTAATGATACCTTAGCTCCCCTGTCACGTGCTGCCTCAGCCAGGGCATAACCCATTTTCCCTGATGAGCGGTTGCTGAGATAGCGAACCGGGTCAATAGGCTCCTGAGTACCACCAGCGGTAACCACGATATGCTTGCCGGCCAGGTCGCCATTTCTTCCTAATACCTGGCAGATACTGCCTATAATTTCATTGCTATCGACGAGTCGCCCGAAGCCTTCCTTTCCTGAAGCCAATCTGCCCTGGGCTGGCCCAACTATAGTGACATTGCGAGCCCTGAGCTTAGACAGGTTATCCTGAGTGATAGGGTTATCATACATATGAGCATCCATGGCTGGTGCCACAACCACTGGTGCCTTGGTTGCCAGCACAGTGGAACATAGCATATCATCGGCGATGCCAGCAGCTAGCTTAGCAATAACGTTAGCAGTAGCCGGGGCAATGGCTACTATGTCAGCAGCCTCGGCCAGAGATACATGCTCAATGCTGAATTCAGAAGCCAGGTCAAACATCTCAATGACTACAGGCCTCCCTGTGATGGCTCGGAAGGTCAATGGAGTTACAAATTCAGTAGCCGCTTCAGTCATAATGATATCGACCCGCGCTCCTGCTTGAGTTAACTGGCTGGCAATGTCTGCCGCTTTATAGGCAGCAATACTTCCTGTTACTCCCAAGACGATAGTTTTATTGCCGAGCATGATTTTTGTTCCTTCGGAGCAAAATTAAATTGAGTTAATTAAGCCCCCTCCTTATTTTGCGCCTTCAGCGCAAATATTCATTTCATAAATAAGGTGCAATCCAATTAATGTTAAATCGGGATTTATTACATCTATCGCTGGTATCTCTTTGGCTATAGGATAAGCGTGACCGCCGGTGGCTACCACTGTTGTTTCCCTCCCTAATTCCTGCTCTATTCGCTGGATCATACCTTCGACAAGCCCAATATAGCCAAAAATTATGCCTGATTGCATAGCAGACGAGGTATTCTTGCCAATAACTTGCTTGGGGCGAACTAGTTCTATTCGAGGCAACACGGAAGTGCGGTTAAATAATGCTTCGCTGGCTATACTGATTCCTGGAGCAATGGCTCCACCAAGATAATCACCTTCCTGGGAAATGACATCGAAGGTGGTGGCGGTGCCGAAGTCGATAATAATTACTGGGTTTCGATAAAGTCTGTGGGCAGCAACAGCATTTACCACCCGGTCAGGGCCAACCTCTCGTGGGTTATCCATGTGGATTTTCATTCCAGTTTTAACTCCAGCTTCGACTACCAGGGGTGGAGTGTTTAAATGTTTTTGACACATCTCTTGGAAGGTAGGCACCAGTGGTGGGACAACGCTACATAATGATACCCCGCTAATTTTTGAAGGTGGCAGTTTTTGGTGCTGCAAAAGGTTAAGCAAGAAAATGCCATATTCATCTGCCATGCGGTGGATTTCCGTCGCTAATTGCCAGGTAATCTTTAGTCTGTCATCATCAAATATGCCTAAGTTGATGCCAGTGTTTCCAATATCAATAGCTAATAACATAAGTGGCTAACCAAAACAAGGTTTAAGTTGTTGACATACTGACTCAGGGAACCTCACGATAATAGTTGCGTCACCTAGCAGCGTAAGGCCGCTAATATCGGAGATAGCCAGCGGAGGCCCTAGCACCCTCGGTATAATTCTGGCTTGAGTCCAGAAAGCATCCTCTTCGAGGATACCTGAATAAAGGCATAAGTTAAAGCTATAGAAGTTCTGGTCATCCATATATTTAAACACCCTTGTCAAACCCCGGGAGAAATCGTCCATGTCCTTTAATGAAAGTGAGAGAATAGCATCCCTACTCTGAAATAAGACCACGACATCCAGAAGCCCAGCCCGGGGGACAAAACTAAGCAGCCAAGAAGTATTGCCGATAGTAGCGATGTACCTTTCTTGAAGTCTTTTCTCCTCGGCGATGAGATCGCTCCAGTAGCTTGCGCCATTTTCATCTCGATATTTCTGTGATGCCTCTAGTAGCTTTTGATGATAAGCCAGGGGAGAATAGCTGGCAAAAACTTGAAGGTGGGGGTGAACCTGGCTGCTACTAGCAGGAGGCATATAATTCCACATAACGCAGCAATACTTGGCTTCAGGATCATATTCATGGACTTTTTTGAAATAGCTCTGACTTGCCAGGAAGGCATCGCATAGCGTCTTTGGGGTAAACCCAGTCAAGCCGACAAAGTGCTCTGGGCCAAGCACGGTTATGGCGCTATACGGCATATAAGGCAGGGGATTAGGAAAAACAGTGGCTTCGCCGACTTTGATTCTGCCCTCAGGACAAATATCTGGCATAAATTTTGGAGTCACTTTCTCAACCAACTCCGGGCAGAAGGGGCAGCCCATTTGTAGAGATTTGGCGATTAACTGAGAAAGGTCCGGTTTTTCTGGCTGCCTAAGGCGAAATTCAAGCAAAATCCCCATATCCTTGGTTAACGGGTCGTATCTGAATTCGATGGGGAGGCTTTTCTCGGCGAAGTTATCCATGGGATCGAGGAAGCTAGATGTCTCGAATTCCCTCTTAAATTCTATAGCCATAGTTATTCTCTTGGCATCTTTTTCCAGCATGCGAGGTGAGTATAGTATCACTATCTAATTCGTGCTACAAATTGGGACTCCAGGTTAAAAAGTATGGGCATCAGTTAGAGGCGAGAATTTTGATCATTTTTCCCTTGCAAGTTTTTTAATTTCTCAACCATTGCTTGCCAGTGTGTACCTTGCCAGTAAATGCGATGGCATGCAGGGCACTCCATATATTCATTTTGGGTCTTGAATACATAGGGTGGAACAAGGTTTTGTAGCTCTTCTTTACTTCGGGGTATTAATGGGGAGTTACATTCAAGACAAAGAGAAAAGGGGTTAAAATGGTAGCTTAGGTTTAAATTTTGCACCGTCTCCTGTAACTGAGCAATAGGGTCATCTTGCTTTATGATCATGGCTTTGAGTTTGCCATTTGTAACCAAGCGCCTTTTCATAAGTTGAGCATCTTTAGTCAAAATCACTCTATTCTCGCTGAGAGCGATCTTAATCATTTCGTCATCATTTTTTTGCTTAAACAGCAAAGTATCGTAGCCAATCACCCTTAACCATCTAGCCAACTTCCCAATGTTGTTAGCTGTAATAAACTTGAATGCCATTTTGCCTTCGGCAAGAGAATTTGAATTCTTCATTATTCCCCCGCCCCCGTTTCTGCCTCTGGCAAAAAGTTGCTCTAAATCCACCGCCGATGGCGCAGGAAAATGAACATTCCAATGCCTACGAGAGCTATGATGGAAAACAAAATACCGAAAGAAAGAAGGCTGCCGGATTCTACTCCACCTGGTAGAGGGATATTCATGCCATAAATGCCAGTTACCAAGGTAGCTGGAGCTATAATTGCCATGACAATAGTTAACACTCGCATTATCTCTTGAATTCGATTCGAGGTTAACCAATTGCTAGTCTCAGCAAGCCCGTCCACGACCTCCTTGCAATCTTCCAGTCCATCCCAGATCTTGCGGACATGGTCAGCAATGTCACCAAAATAAATTTCCTGTTCCTCTTTGAAAAAGGGATAATCTTCTTTCTCGAGCATCTCGATTACCGCAATCTGGGGACGAATGACACGGCGGAAGGAAATAAGATCCCGCCGAAGTAAGGAAATCTGTTGGACTGTTTCAGGAACAGTTTTGGCAAAGATAATATCCTCTATATCATCAATGTTTTGTGTAACTTTGTTAAGGATGGGGAAGCAATAGTTGATTAGCCTATCGAGGATATGGTAGAGAAGGAATCCTGAGCCACGCCCCAGGTAAGTGTCGCGGTTTTCCTCGTGGGCCTGGCATTCCTTGAAAAATTTAGCCAATGGCTTGAGGTCAGCAAAACAATGTATGGTAACAACATAATTTTCCCCAATGAAAATGTCCACCTCGCTGGATCTTGTTATCCTGTTTTCCTTATCGAATACGGGGAAATGAAGGACTATGAACAGGTGGTCTTCATCTTCATCAATTTTAGGACGTTGTATGCGACTGAGGACGTCGTCTAAGTTAAGATGATGGAAATTAAAATGCTGAGCCAAAAATTCAACTTCGTTAATGGAAGGCTTTTCTATATAAGTCCAAGTTAGCTTACCTTGACTTATTGAACTTACATTTAGCCCCTTTTGTTCAATGATTGACATGGTGTTCACCAGTAGAAAGGTTCCCCATATTCTATCATTAGTTTCCTAGTTAAACTAGCTCAGCTCCCCCATGCTATTTATTCTTACCTATAGAAATAGCTATGGGGGACGAGTTATCTTGCACTATCCACATCGATTGTGTTACATTATAGCTTCGTTACTTAGCATTATTAAGTTAGAAGTATGATAGAGAATACTTTAATAAAACAACTTTTGGAAGCAGGTGCTCACTTTGGTCATCACACCAGCTACTGGCATCCCAAGATGGGGAAATATGTCTTTACCCAACGAAACGGTATTCATATTATCGATTTGGAACAGACAATTACAATGTTAGAAAAGGCATACATCTTTGTCCAGGACCTAGTAGCCAGAGGGCAGAACATTATTTTCGTGGGTACCAAGAAACAAGCTCAACAGACAGTGGAAGAAGAAGCTATGAGATGCGGTATGAGCTATGTCAACCAGAGGTGGCTGGGAGGAATGCTAACTAACTTTGCTACTATACAAGGCCGGATTGACCATTTAGTTCGTTTAGAAAATAGGAGAGACAAAGGCGAGCTCGATGTATTACCCAAGAAGGAAAGAGTGAGGCTAGAGAAGGAACTGCTACGCTTAAATACCCAAATGGGTGGTTTCAAGGAGATGACTACTCTTCCTGCGGCTCTTTTCATCGCTGACCCCATTAAGGACAGAATTGCTCTGGCTGAAGCTAACAAGCTGGATATCCCTGTGGTTGCTATCGTGGACACTAATTGTAATCCTGATAACATCGATTATCCTATTCCTGCCAATGATGATGCCATCAAAACAATCAGGTTGATTTGTAGCAAAATAGCTGATGCCGTAATGGAGGGCAAAACTGTGTGGGTTTCTGAAGAAGCAGAAGCTGTTGAATCAACGCCTGCAGGCGTTGAAGAAGCCGTTGAAATCTTAGGTTCTTATAGCTTTCAGCCAGAGGAAATTGAATCTGGAGCTTCCCCTGATGAAGATCACAACTGAGTCGGTAAAAGAAGTAAGGAGCAGAACTAACGCGGGTATACTTGCTTGCAAGAATGCCCTGTTAGAAGCAGGCGGAGATGTAGGGAAAGCGATTGAAGCTCTGAAACGTCGCGGAGTAGCAATTGCTGAAAAGAAGAAGGAACGCATCGTCACTGACGGCATAATAGAAGCTTACATTCACCATACTAAGCAAATAGGAGCAATAGTAGAGTTAAATTGTGAAACTGACTTTGTAGCGCGCACTGACGAATTTAGAGAGCTTGCTCGCAATTTAGCCATGCAGGTAGTTGCCATATCACCCCAGTTTATCTCTCTTGAGGAGATGCCTTCGGAAACAGAAATGGATCCACAGATAGTTTGCCTTCTTAGCCAACCTTTTATTAAAGAGCCTGATAAGACTGTACAGGAAATTATAACTGGAACAATTGCTAAAGTAGGTGAGAATATAAAAGTACGAAGGTTTGCCAGGTTTGAGCTTGGTTGCTAATTAACTACATTGCCCAGGCTTGGACAAAAAAATCAGTATTCATAATCTTATCTTAGTTAAAAACTAGCAATGGTGGACGAAGCATTTAGTGAATTGAACTCAAAAATGCAGAAGGCTGTGGATGGTTTAGCTAGAGAATTAGTTACTATCCGTACCGGGCGAGCCACACCGGCTTTACTCGACAACATCATGGTTGACTATCATGCTGCGGTTACTCCACTCCGTCAGATTGCTAGTATTTTTACACCCGAGGCTAATTTAATCACTGTCCAACCTTGGGATCGGGCATTATTACGCGATATCGAGAGAGCCATTCTTAAAGCTGATATTGGTCTTAATCCTCTAAATGATGGCAATATGATTCGGGTGATCATCCCGCCTCTGAGCGAAGAGCGTCGCACAGAGTTAGCCAAATTGGTATCCAAAAGAGTGGAGGAGCGACGAGTGGTAGTACGCAATATAAGGCGAGACGCCATAGGAAAACTGAGAGAAATGGAGAAAAACAAGGAAATATCACAGGACCAGCTCCAAAATAATACCAAGCAAATCGACAAATTCGCTGACAGCTTCATAGACAAGCTGAATGAAATAGGGCAAAACAAGGAGAAGGAAATAAAAGAAGTGTAAATGTGTTTTGAGTTTGGAACTACGGAAATCCAAGAACTAATCACATCCGGAGAGCTTAGCCTTTGAAAGATAGCTAAGCAGAAGTAACCTGAACTAATGGCTAAAACTTGAATAGCTGAATGGATTCGCTAGCCTATGGTAGCTTAAAAGCTGTTAAAATAAAGCTGTGCTCAAGCAAAGAGTTATCACTGCTGCTGTAGGTGTGCCCGTCGTTCTTCTTGCCATCTGGTTTGGCAACCCTTGGTTTAGTCTCCTTATAGCCGCAGCGGCATCAGCGGGCATCCTCGAGTTTTACCAAATGGCCAATTTTGGCAGGGGAGAGCCCCTGATTTACTTTGGCCTGCTATGGGCGCTGGCGATCGTCTTCAGTCCTGTAATCCTTCATTACGAAAGCGTCGACATATTGCCTGTAGTCATGACTGCTGCCATAGTGATTTCATTGGTCTGGCTATTGTTTCGCTCTCCACGGGAGGAGGAAGCGTTCCACAAGTGGGCATGGACAATAGCCGGCGTTCTTTATGTGGGATGGTTGCTTAGCTACTGGCTGAATTTGCGTGGGTTGGAGGATGGGAGAAACTGGGTTTACTTAGCCATGCTCACTACATTTGCCAGTGACACGGGCGCCTATTTTATAGGCAGGGCAAGGGGTAGACACAAGCTGACTCCCGCTATAAGCCCAGGTAAAACTTGGGAAGGAGCAATAGGAGGCTTAATAAGTGCTATTCTGGGCGCAATGCTAATAATGACAATCCTAAACTTTGTTTCTCCCTTCGCTTTCAAATATTGGCAGGTTATACTTCTTGGCTGCCTTATTAGCCTCTT
>JAIWBQ010000128.1:0-3724 GCA_048633745.1 bacterium | reverse complement strand
ACTTCAGTTACGAGGAGGAATTTTTATCCATGGAGGAGATAGCCAGCCATCCCGAGGTCAGCCTTGTTATCGTAGCTACCTCAGGTAAAGCAGGGCTAAGCCCTACACTGGCGGCTTTAAGGGCAGGCAAAACAGTTGCTCTGGCTAGCAAGGAAGTATTAGTGATGGCTGGCGAGATACTCATTCGTGAAGCTAAGCTCCATCAAACTCAAATTCTGCCTATTGATAGTGAACATAGTGCCATCTGGCAATGCTTGCAAGGGGAAGAAAGTAAACCTCAACGCCTTTTTCTAACTGCTTCTGGGGGGCCTTTTTACCATTATTCCCAATCACAATTGAGCAGGGTAACTTCGGAGCAAGCTCTCCAGCATCCTACATGGAAGATGGGAAGGAAGGTAACCATCGATTCAGCAACACTTATGAACAAAGGATTAGAAGCTATTGAAGCTCATTGGCTTTTTGGCATTCCTTTCGATAGTATTGAAATATTAATTCACCCCCAATCCATCATTCATTCCATGGTGGAGTTTGTGGATGGCTCAATGAAAGCTCAGCTTAGCTCGCCTGACATGAGGTTGCCTATTCAATATGCTCTTTCCTACCCAAAGAGGTGGCCTAACTCAGAATTGCCACGTCTTGAATGGAGCAAAATCCAATCTCTAAACGTTCAGCCAGTGGACTGCGATAAATTTCCCTGTCTTAAATTGGCGTTGGATGCTGGCAAATTAGGAGGAACTTATCCTGCGGTGCTTTGCGCTGCAGATGAAGTGGCTGTAGAGCTTATTCTTAACCACAGTATCAGTTTTACCGACATAGCTGGGATAGTGCAGAAAACCCTGGAACAACATCACAATATTGCTCAGCCATCTTTAGAAGAAATCTTAGCTGCCGATGCCTGGGCGAGGGAACATGCTGAGCGCTCTTCCCTTCGTCATTGCGAGGAGCGGGAGTGACGAAGCAATCTTCGAGATTACTCGCCCGCCCCTTTGCTGGCCTCAGTGCTTCGGTTCGGAACAGGCTACACAACCTCAGGAAAGCGGAATAAAAAATGAGCATTGCTATAATCATCATTAGTTTCATCGTGGCTCTGTTCGTGATAATTCTTCTTCATGAATTGGGGCATTTCATTGTTGCCAAACATGCCGGGGTAAAGGTTGAAGAGTTTGGCATAGGCTTTCCCCCGCGGCTTTTTGGTATTAAACGAGGGGAGACAATATATTCGGTCAATGCTATACCTATAGGAGCTTTCGTCAAAACTGCGGGAGAGAATGATCCCTCAGTACCACGGAGCTTAGCTAGCAAAGGACCGTGGACCAGGTTAGGAGTCTATGCCGCAGGTCCACTAGTCAACATCTTTCTGGCCTTTATTCTCCTTAGCGCCTTTCTTATGTTACCTACGAGCGTGGTGGCTGGTAATGGAGTCATGGTGCATTCCATAGTGGAGAATTCGCCTGCAGCAGAAGCAGGCATCGAGCCCGGGGATATAATCCTAGAGATCAACGGGGAGCCCATTTATACGTGGGGAGATATGCAGGATATATTAAAGGCGAGCAAAGAAGGGGAAGAAATAACTTTGCTTGTGCAGAAGGATGGAAGCCAAGGCGAAACTAGATTGGAGCCCAAGTTTGACCCTGAATTGCAACGGCGACTGTTAGGCGTTCTGCTTTGCTGGAATATGGTGAATCAGGTGGAGGAAGGCTCACCAGCTTATGAGGCTGGCATCAGACCCGGAGATACCATCCTGAGCATCAATGAGCAACCTGTATATAGCAATGCGAGCATGTCTAATGTTCTGAGTTCTGTCGAGGTAGGTGAGGAAATGCGTCTGGTTTTGCTCCGAGGCCAGGAAACAGTTTCAACCTCTTTGGTTAAAGAACCTGACTTTGCTCATCAGTTGAGCGGTGTTGAGTTAGGCTGGGTGGATGGGACTCACATTGAGCAGGAGCGACTTCCTACATGGAGAGCAGTTTACTTAGGAGGCAGCTATATTATTCATATGCCATTGCTCATAATAGATGCCATCCCACTGATCAAAGAGGATCCCGGCAAGGCGCTGGTGGGACCAATAGGAGCTGGTCAGCTAACAGTAGAAGCAGTGAGGTCTTCTGGCTTCAGCAGTATGATATTTATGGCTAGCATCATTAGCTTAGGGCTTGGTCTATTTAATCTCCTTCCCATTCCTCCCTTGGATGGAGGAGGGATGCTGGTGGCACTTGTTGAGGGGGCTAGGCGTGGGAAGCGCCTATCACCTCGTGCAGTGCGTTTGGCCTACACCATAGGCACTGCTTTTCTAATCATAGTTATGGTTGTGGTAACCTTCAGCGATGTCTTGCGTCTCGTCACAGGCGGGAGCTTTGGATTATGACACGTCGAATCTCTATGCCCTTAAGGATTGGCAGAGTAATTGTTGGTGGTGACGCCCCAATTGCAGTACAGTCCATGACTAAGACTGATACTCGTGATATCCCAGCTACTATAAACCAGATTAAACAGTTAGAAGACTGTGGCTGTGAAATAGTACGAGTAGCAGTCCCCGATAGGGAAGCGGCTGAAAGCGTTTCAGCTATAAAAAAGAGTGTTTCACTAGCTCTTATTGCTGATATTCATTTTGACTACCGCTTAGCTCTGGCTGCTTTGCAGGCAGGCGTGGACGGACTTCGTCTTAATCCAGGCAATATTCGTGCTAGAAAGCAGGTTGCCCAGGTAGTAGCTGCTGCCAAAGAAAGAGAAATACCCATCCGAATTGGAGTAAATGCTGGTAGCTTGCCGGTAAATTTCAAGCCTGACGCTCCACCGGCTGAGCGGATGGTCGACATGGCACTGGAGCAGATAAGACTTATGGAAAATCTGGATTTTAATTTGATCAAGGTTTCCCTCAAGGCTTTTGATGTGCCTACCACTATCCAGGCTTATCAAATGATTGCCGATAAAATACCTTATCCCTTGCATTTGGGCGTCACCGAGGCTGGACTTCCCCGGAGTGGAGCTATACGCAGCGCCATAGGCATTGGCATTCTCCTTTACCAAGGGATTGGTGATACAATACGCATTTCTCTCAGCGCCCATCCCTGTGAAGAGGTATTTGCTGCCTACGAGATTCTAAAAAGCCTGGGGCTTCGTCAAAGAGGTCCAGCATTGATAAGTTGCCCTTCCTGCGGGCGAGCCGAAGTTGATATTATTGCCCTGGCTGAAGTTGTAAACAAGCACCTTGAAAAGATAACTAAACCCATCAAAGTGGCGGTTATGGGGTGTATGGTCAATGGGCCTGGCGAAGCTAGAGACGCTGATGTTGGCATTGCCTGCGGAAAGGGAAAAGGTGCTATATTTAGAAAGGGGAAAGTAGTAAGTACAGTGAGAGAAGAAAACTTATTGGAAGCCCTAATGGCAGAGATAAATTCCCTCTCCCTTGATGGGAGAGGATCAGTGTGAGGGTGAAATAACAATGCGTTTCTCAAAACTTTTCGGCAAGACTTTACGGCAGGCGCCATCGGAAGCTGAGAGCATAAGCCATCAGTTGTTGCTCAGAGCAGGCATGATTGCCCAGGAGGCTGCTGGCATTTATTCCTATCTACCCTTAGGCTGGCGAGTGCTCAAGAAGATGGAGAACATAATCAGGGAGGAAATGGATGAAGCCGGCGGGCAGGAATTGATGCTTCCAGTGTTACAGCCCTTCGAGTTGTGGCAACAGTCAGGTCGGTATGTTTCCTTCGGCCAATCTCTATTT
>JAIWBQ010000127.1:0-4194 GCA_048633745.1 bacterium | reverse complement strand
CTAGTGGGTATGCTAGCCGATGCCTCGGAAGCTATCCGGGGGAAAGGGCTGAACATCAGGCGGTGATCCAGGTAGCTAAAGAAGAAAGGCCCCTTGGCCAATATCATATCTCCGTGGGGACGGTCTTCTGAATGTCGCTCCACGCATCTAGTGCATCCATTATGCCCAACAGCTTCATCTTTGGTCCATCAACTGCATAGCGGGGATCCATAAACGCCTGCATGTTGGTCATTTCTCCACGAAAGAGCCTAGCTATTACCTCATATGTAGATGTATTCCTGTAGTCAACTTCTTTTTTATTAAAAGGCTCGTCCCTGAAGTCGCTGGGGGCTGGCTTCTCTTCCATCGCGAGGCTCAGGCACTTCCCTTTTTCAATAATCCAAAGTTCCTTCCTGTCCACTCCACCAGGGCAATCGGTTAACACATTGCACCACTTTATCTTGAGCTTTCCTGCCTTCCTCATATAATCATGATCGCCGCTATTCATCTTCTCCTTGCAAGCATCCAGCCACTCCTGCGAATGGAATTGCATCTCTTACCTCCTTACACGATATGGTTTTAATAAAAGCAGTTCGCAGTAACTTGTTCTACATTTAAACCGCCTACTGACTCCAAACTGGTATATTATAATTTTAACCCTCGGAAAGTCAACTCAAAATGACCAGGATTTTCAATCGCCAAACCTGGGATTAGATTAACATCGCTTATCTTGCTTCGCTATGCTCGAGCATATCCTGGCTCCTGAAGGTTAGCTCCTAAAAATCACCAAGGGGGTATTTTTGTATCCCTTTCAAATGTGAAGTGTCGTTATGCCTAGTCAGGATGAAACGGCCATTCACATAATTGAAAATTGTAATCCCACCCACATCTTGTTTAATATTCCAAAAATGCGAGCTCTCCAGCCCCAGTAGGGAGCATATCAAAACCTTATTCACAACCCGATGGGACACCAACACCACCCTCCCCTTATATTTAGATATCACACCGTTAACTACGCCGCCAGTTCTCTCTCTCACATCAGACAAACTCTCCCCGGCAGGCATTCTTACCAGGTGGGGATTGTTATGCCACTCGTTGTGAAGAGCTGGATATAACTTCTTCACCTCTTGCTCCGACAAACCTTGCCACTCCCCATAATCGAAATCTATAAGACCATCGGTAACTTGTACGCCAACCTCCTGGTATCGGGCAATGATGCTCGCCGTATCTAACGCCCGTCTTAATGGGCTGGAATAAATGGCCTCCAATTTTAAATCGCTCAAATACTCGCTCAATAATTCTGCTTGTTTAATGCCCACTTCATCCAGACCTATGTCAGCCCTGCCTCTATATATTTCTCCTGCGTTCCACTCAGTTTCTCCATGCCTTACCAGAATGATTTCTGCCATAGACTTCCACAAGACATACAGGACGTTACTTCCAAGCTTCTTGGCTTATTTCCTGCGTTTTATTATACACGGCGCTTCGTTGCGGTCCCCTGGTGATTCTTCAAAGCTTGTAACGATCCCGATAATACACCAGAAGATATAGCTCCCTAAGCAGGTCAGATTCGTTGTGTCTTATGATCTGCTGTAAATAATCTCTATTCCCCGTGTGAAGAAATCTTTCCCATAGCAAAGGGATATCTTTGCCACTTATTACTGGTTCGTTAAAATAATCCTCTGCATGGGAGAATAGCTCATCCAGCTTGGGCCATTTAAGATCAAGCTCATCTGCTTTTTCCTTCCAGGGCTGGAATAAGTCTATCCCTTCTATGTCCATCCCCTTAGCTTTAAGAAATCCTTTCTCGAAGGAGAGATTGTAGGCATAGAATGGCCTGGGTAATTTGGGAACGAGTTCGGCAAGCCGGGTAATAAAAGGTTCTTCATTCCTCGAAGTCCGACATATTATCTCAAGACAATTCCCTTGAATATAGCCAAAAACAACTACTTCATCACAATTCCCATCGAGCCCGGTGGTCTCTATATCAACCAGGGTTCCCTGGGCAATGCTTACCACTAGTTCTCGACTATAGGAGGTAGTTATGCTTGCCATCCTCTGCCTTTTGCTTACCATTATACAAGCTGGGTTACTGCAATGGAAGGAGGCCGTCTAGCCTGAAATCAGCGATTGGAAGCTCATTTTAGCTACAAAGGGCTTGGCAGTCTTATAAGGGAGACAGGGAGATAGCTGAGACAATTCACACCATGAATAATAGCAGGGAGGCATTTCGGCTTATAGTGCAGCGCTGGCCAAAATTACAAGGAGAGCTACTTGATCCTGCCCCTTACTCCTATCATGTCATTGCCAGCAATAGAGAGGAGCAGGCTGAGGGCATAGTGCACCTCCACAACCAGAGAGGACATATTGCCTATAACTTCTTTCTAGCCATGAAGCTACCAGCTTGACCACCATGGTATCGCACTTTTAGCATTTCAGCAGCAAGGTGGTGCTATAAGTTTGCTTATGGCTAGCCTTTAAAGAATAAATCCCCCCTTTCTTGATGCCCTGTAAAGTGGGGGAGTGATAGTTTTTGCTTTTCAGCCTTCAGGTTAAAAATGCCTTGATGGGAAGAGCCTTAAGACAAAAATGACTGGATTTTTAGCAGAGTTTTTTAATCGCTAATTTTGGGCAGCAATTCCTGCTGCCGGCTGCAAATGTCACTCCGATGGCATACTCACCAGCACTATGAGAGTCAACTGTCCAATGTTGGATGGCAGAAAAAGGGAGAGCCACTTAATCTGTACTAGCTCCTGGCGCCCTCACCAGCAGAAGTGGGGTGTTCCCTGCATTCAGAACTCTTTCTGCGACGCTTCCGAGAGCCCAACGGCCGATGCCAGAGCGCCCATGTGTTGACATAGCTACCAAATCGGCATTAAGCTCGTCAGCAAGCTTAATAATCTCTCCAGCCGCGTCGCCAACTCTTACCTCGAACCTTGTGGTGATACCTTTGCTTTTAAGTCGATCACTCACCTTTTCTAGGTAGTCTTCAGTGTCTGCCTTGGATGGTCCTACCTGGAGGAGAAGGACCTCAGCTTTAAGTCCAGAAGCAAGCTCCTCAATATAGGGAATTACAGCTTCACCTTCTTTTGAGCCATCCAAGGGAACAAGTGCCTTGTTCAGTATGCCCTTCTCACGTACGTCTGGACGGGCGCCCTTGGCCCTGATGAGAGCGACTGGCCGCTTTGTAGCCCTCATCACCTTGTCAACCACGCTTCCCAAAGTCCAGCGTCCAATGCCGGAACGGCCGTGGGTCGCCATGACAATCAGGTCAATATCCTCTTTGTCGGCATAGTCCACGATCTCTTCGGCAGGGTGACCAACCAGAATTACTGACTCTACCTTGATTTCCTTCCCCTCTCGTTTCTCAAGATACCTTTCAGCATTGTGCTTTGTGGTATTAATTATTGTCTCGACGTGCATCTGATGCTTGTGGTAATCCTGAGCCTCCGCTGACTCGCTAACAGATAGTAGGATAATCTCAGAACCCAGTCTTCCAGCCATCTGCTCAGCATAAGGCAGGGCCACCATGCTTAACTCCGAAATATCTAATGGAACAAGTATTTTCTTGTACATTTCCTCACCTCCTGTCTGTATATAATACTACAACCTTTGGCTTTGCCCCAAATCAAATAGGCGGCATGTTACTGTCAACTGTTGGTCGGTGAGAATCCCGGATAACCATCGAATCAAAGCTCCAAAACTCCATGAGATAATGCCCTGAGAATTTGAACCTAGGGACGATTTCAAGATAGGGCTTGGTAACTTTATCAACAAGGCATATGTTTTCCATTGAGAGGCCTCCTTGATCTGAAGATTAGCTTGCTTGAAGCCATCCTGGGATTTTGCGGGGTCTCTCATTTCTTATCCATCCCCCACCTCCAAAAATTTACAGGAATTTCCTTTTACACTTGGTTGACAACTTATTCCCTCTTCTATTAGTATGCTATTAGCCGCTCACCTTTGACGAAGCATATTTAGACCTTGCAACTGTAAACCCCGAACCGAGACACGAGTACTTGAGAATTTTTATAAAAAGGAGATGAGGCGTCATAATGCTTAAAGGGAAGATTGATAAAGGTATTGTCCTAGCTGCTGGTGATGGTGACCGTTTAGGACATCTAACCATCACCTGTCCCAAGGTTCTGTTGCCTGTGAATGAGGAGGCTCCACTAATTAGTTATCCCATTGAGGCATTAGCTGCTGTCGGCATTA
>JAIWBQ010000126.1:0-2640 GCA_048633745.1 bacterium | reverse complement strand
CTATAAAATCGGTGAAGTGTTTACTTATCTCGGTCTTAAACGCATGAAGGTAGAGGAAGCCGAAGCTGGCGACATAGTAGCTGTGACTGGTCTGGAAGAAGTCAGCATTGGTGAT
Source organism: bacterium (assembly GCA_048633745.1). Taxonomy (GTDB): domain Bacteria; phylum Chloroflexota; class Dehalococcoidia; order GIF9; family AB-539-J10; genus JAIWBQ01. Next base: position 2,525 of record JAIWBQ010000126.1, on the reverse strand, counting down.
ACCATTGCCAGTTCGGACCTGCCGGAAGCTCTGCCACGTATAGAGATTGGCGACCCAACAATAGAGATGACCTTCGGGGTAAATACCTCGCCGTCCAGCGGCCGTGAGGGGCGTTTTTGCACTACCCGCCAGCTGCGGGCAAGGCTCTACAAGGAGCTGGAGACTAATCTCAGTCTCCACGTACAGGATACAGATAGTCCGGACACCTTCCTGGTAAAAGGTAGGGGAGAACTGCATCTGGCTATCCTGATTGAGACCATGCGCCGGGAGGGTTATGAATTTGAGGTATCCAGTCCAGAGGCTATCACCAAGATGATTGACGGCAACCTTGTGGAACCCGTGGAGGCTCTTACTATTGATACCAAAGGTAAATATGTTGGGGTTCTAACTGAGATGCTGAGCCAGCGGCAGGCTCAGCTTACTGATATGCGTAATGACGGGAATGATAACATACGCTTAGAATTTCATATCTCCACAAGAGGACTTATTGGTTTTCGCAGTGCTTTTCTTACAGCTACCAGCGGTGAAAGCATTATGAATACCACTTTTCTTGGTTACGAAGCATTGCGAGGGCAAATCGGTATGACTCGTAGTGGTGTTCTGGTGGCATCGGAGCAGGGTATTGCTGTTACCTATGGCCTTAATAACGCTCAGGAACGAGGCAACACCTTCATCGAACCTGGAACGCCAGTCTACGAAGGTATGATAGTAGGAATGCATGCACGACTGCACGACATACCCGTCAATGTATGCAAGGAAAAGAAGAAGACCAATATACGCTCATCTACTTCCGACATTGCCGTGAAGCTGACTCCCCCCATTATATTTAGCCTAGAGCAAGCCATTGCTTTCATCAATAATGATGAGCTAATAGAGGTAACTCCCGAGAATATCAGGCTGAGGAAGAAGTTATTGACTCATGCACAAAGGTTGAGGAACATTGCTTCTCTACGGCGAAGCATGAAGGCCTGACATTCTTCAAATTGTAAAAACACGAAGAAAGCTTTCTAATTCTACTTTCCGCTTCACCGTTGCTCGATATGTACAGATCGTTACCCATGGCACGAAAGCTTAGCCTGTCGGCTGGAGGGGAAGATACATTCAACAATTACTAATAATGTGCAATTAAGTTTCTCTGGACTGCCTGGCTTTCCCCTCTAATTCTCCTCCATCTCTCCCTTTTAGGTGTTACATTTAACCGCTAGCTTCAGTCATTTTAGTTCAATTTCACAGTTTTTCCTTACAATTCTTTTAGTTTCGCTTCCTAATCATTCTTTGGCGTAACCTGGGAAGTAGGGATAAAACCTGAGTGGCGTAGAGGCCGCTGGAACTAACAGAACGATGTTTTGTACAGGTCCTTTGCTGTCCGTGCGAGCTTATTTTCTAGAAGTTTGCTTCTTCCACTTACTAGATAGGAAAGTTGTATTGCAGATTCCCGTCTATTGACGGGAACTCATTCGTTGCTAGGACTAGCCTTGCTATTAGCCTCTCCACTGATTCTTCTGCCTTTCGCACGATGTTTAGCTGCCCATAAACCACTGAAGAAGCTCCGGTTAAGTAGATGCCGATTATCGGCTACATCCAATAGGTCTTTAGATACCCCACTCTCAAAGTAGGCTACCTCAACATGCTTACCCATATTCTTTATAGCCTGAAGAGCATAAGCGAAATCAGAATCACCGCTCACAAGTACTGCTATATCGTAAAAGTCATTCCACGCAAAATATAGCAGGTCTGTGGCCAACATAATATCTATGCCCTTTTCAACAGGGATACCCTGTGTCATTTTGGTGCTCCCTAGTCGAACCTCTAGATATGGCGTCTTACGCAGGATACCAAGGAATTCCTGTTGTTCTCGATAACCATCGGGCCGTTGAATTTGGTTCTGTAAGACGTTATAGTAATAGGTTCGGAACAAACGTCTGTAGCCACATAACTTGCTGACAAACTCGGTGAAGTTGAGGTCTGAACGTCCCAAGTTACTTCGTAGAGCGTGATACAGGTTGCTGCCATCTATGAAGATTGCGACTCTATCTTCCATAGTCTTCTCCTCTTGAGATTCGCCAGCCGGTTTTGGCGGTTTTCCCAATTCTCTCTGACCTAACGTGATTATACACCGAGAAAGCTTACAGTTCCATCCTACCCAAGCCGATTGTTATAATTCTGGCTAATGGATCATTTTTGGCTTATTGTTCAGTCCCTATTAAGTATCTGAGGACTCTGGGGTGGAAGGGTTTCGAGCTGGCACAGTATAAGCTAGGCTGTGGGACTCGGTTTTGGCCTTATCAAGTGCCTTGACAGCTAGCGAGCAGAGAGTCTAACATAGCCACAATAATTGATATAGATAAATCCCGGTTGAAACAAACGATAGAAGAGAAAGGGGGCAAGATGAAAGGGTTGCAAGATAATAGCAGCGAGTATGATCCCAATCGAAAACTTGAGGATTTTTCCGTAGCTTTTCTCGCAAATCTAGCCAGAGAATATGCGAGGGCTTATCTGGCAATGGATGGATTCTGGAATGGAGC
>JAIWBQ010000125.1:0-5316 GCA_048633745.1 bacterium | reverse complement strand
CTATGCAATTACAGCGTACATCGTATCTTGCCATCTCTAAAGCCACGATGATGGTCATCGCAGCAATTGCTGCTTTAGCTCCACCATAGTTAGATTGCGAAGGATTTCCCAAAAGACCAGCATCAGATGTGGTGTTTACAATCGCACCGTTAAGGATATTTCCTGCTTTATGTTGCTCCCTCCAATAGGCACAAGCATGCCGCATGCAGTTGAAGGTGCCTTTAAGGTGGATTGCTATAACCTTATCAAATTCTTCCTCGGTCATATTGAATATCATCCTATCCCTCACAATGCCAGCATTGTTTACCAGGATATTCAATTTGCCGAACTTATTTATAGCAGTATCAATAAGAACCTTCGTCTCAGCGAAACTCGAAACATCGGCGAAGCTGGGGATTGCTTCTCCACCAAAGGCCCTTATTTCTTCAACAACCTGTTGGGCCGGATCAGAGCCCTTACCTGCCCCATCAAAGCCTCCCCCATGATCATTTACCACTACCTTGGCACCCTCTTGGGCCAGGAGTATGGCCTCCCCCTTTCCAATTCCTCTACCCGCTCCAGTAACGATTGCCACTTTCCCTTCCAATAATTTCGCCATTCTTGACCTCCTTTACTTTTGCTTCCTTTATTTTGGTTCTCTGGAGGGCAAGACCACCGTGGTCGTGCCCGGGGTCGTCTTCTCTCCTTTTCCATTCTCCAGCCAGATGTCGCAGTCCACCGTGTGTTCACCATCCTGGACATTTTTTTGGGTGACTATTCCTTTACACCACCAAGTCTCACCCTCATCATACGTTAGCTCCGAATTCATCTTTCTGGGATAGTCTTCACCCCTGTATTGACAAGATATCTTCTTTATCCTCCCTTGCTCCCCGATCCAGTTCTCCACAAGATGCACCAACCAATGCGCCTTAAGGCGGCCATGAACCAATACCGTTGGCATCCCTCTAGATTGAGCAAAAGATTCCTGGTAGTGCAAGGGATTAAAATCGCCTGAAGCCCCTGCCCACATAGCCAGCCTTTGCGTAGTAGCTATCTTGGAAACAGGAGTAACCTCAGTACCAGCATCTACATCTTCCCAATAAAGTTGTTTTGGCATCTCTCCCTCCTTTCTCATAACTCTCGGCAGATAACGGAGCTGCGCACTGTCAATGTTTTGTCGCCATTCTGATTTAGGAAGTTCATCTCGGTTGTAAGCATGAGCATCCCCTTACCACTCTTCGCTGTCTTCTCTGCAATATTTGCTATCTTTGAATGACAACTTAAAATATCACCGGCTCGGATAGGGATAAAAGGTTCAAACTCCACACCACCGTCGAGAATTACCGGATAGCCCGCATTCATTATAGGGCCCATTATCGAACCCATCATCTCCATAAGTCCCCCCTTTACCGGCCAGCCACAAAAACCTGTAGGAGCAATGATCGTGCCATACTTACTATTCCTAGCATACTCTACATCACGGTACAAAGGGTTAGGGTCATCTATAGCATCAGCAAATCTTCTTATCGCTCCCCTTTCGACTTCCCAAATTTGAGGCTCTCCTATTGGTCCAATTAGCTCCGCAATCTTTTCAGGAACGGCCATCTCTACCCTCCTTTAAATTAATGTTGTCTTATAACAAAGCCTCCCTTCTTTGTCAAAGTATTTGCCCTGAAATTCTCAAAAGGGCCACTTTCTGCCCAAAGCCATGATCTTAAATCTTCACACAGCTCCTTAAAATAAGGTTTTTTGATTTCCCGAACTAGCTTAAATTCAAAGAAATCGTAACATCCTTATCTAAATAAAGACAAAATTAAGGATCTTTTTTGCGACCTCATTCTGGTCTGCAGTCTCATTGAATGTCTTCAGGAAGTGCTTCCTGGCTCCCTTCTATGCTAGAGGAAGCCGCCAAATTAGAAAATTAGAGATTTTTGAAGAAATCGTAAATGCTCTCACCTACAGGTACAGGTACCGTGTCAAATCATTTAAGTAGGTAACCCAACTGGATGTTGTTGCATCATATAAGATGTAACCAAACGAGGTACTAACTTCTTGTAAGGGTCAATCTGTTGGGTTTTCCTCTTTTCCTCATAAATCTTGTATAGCTCTTCCAATTTGGCATCTATTTCCCTCTTTAGCTCGGCAGGGTTCAGGCTGAGATATATCCTCTGTAGCTCTTCTTTGGCCTCCTCTGGGATCTGTTCTGATTCCATTAGCCTTTGATATGGAGTCCTGGGAACATCGTATTTCCTCTTAACTCTGCCACCTATCCTCTCCTTACTTTGGAGCTTCATCACCGGCTGAAAGAAGTTCTTATATAGTCTCAGTTCGTGGTGATAAAGGTCATTGATGATCATCAACTCTTCAAGGGTGTCATATCTCAGGTATCCCAGCACTTTCCTCACATGAGTCCAGTTCTTCTGCTCGATGTAGGCATTGTCATTCTTCCTATTTGGTCGTGACCTGGTAAATTCAATTCTTTCCTTATGGCAATACTTATATAGGATTTGGTTAATGAACTCACTGCCGTTATCAGAATCCAGCCCCCTCCATGCGAAAGGAGTCCTCTTCCTTATCTGCTTTAAGGCCCAAAAACTGTGTTCCTGAGACTTGCCCATAATAGCTTCTCCTTCCCACCATCCAGAGGAAATCTCAGTGGTGCTTAATGTATTGACATACTCTCCCAGAGTAGAAGAGCCACAATGAACAACCATGTCAGCCTCTACATAGCCAAGCTGGGAAGTATCCCACTCAGTAAGCCTTATGGGAATCTTCTGCTTCAACAAGGAGCCAGGTTTAGGCCTAGCTTTTGACCTCGAGAGGTGGAGCAGCCCTCTCTGATGCTTGAGTTTTCTATCAATGGTGGCAGAGCTAATCCTCTTCAATTTCTCTGTCACTTCATCCGATGCCTTAAGCTCACCAAGCCTCCTCAATCTATCCAGCTCTAGTTCAAAAAGGGGCTTGAGCCTCTGTCCACAGGGATAATCAAAAATCTCCCATATCCTGGCTAAAGCTGCTCTAACCTGGCCATCGTAAATCTCCTTCCTTTTCTTCCTCTGCTTCGGCTTCAGATCCACCCCGGGCTGTATCTTCCTGATGACGTACTTCCTCACCTGTCCAGTGTTAGCACAATATTCATCCAGGATCAGGGATTTCTCCTTCCTGGTTATGGCTTCTAAGTACCTTTCCCTTAATACCTTCAGATACTCATTCCGCAAGTGCATATCCATCCTCTCCATAGCCTGGTTTAACCTCCTTCATAGTATTAACCAGACTACATCTTAGATATGTTCGGTTACTTTTTATGTGATTTAACAATCTCCCTTTCGGTTACATTTTAGATGATTTAATTCGCCCCCTTTACAAGGCTGATTCTTAGGGCTAGAATAGATACGATTTCGGCGGGTGTAACTCAGCGGTAGAGTGCTTGCTTCCCAAGTAAGACGTCGTGGGTTCGAATCCCATCACCCGCTCTGTGAAACAGCTTCAGCGTAACGACTCTCTGTTAACAAAATCACAGCTACAACTCCAACGTGATTTGTTAACAAAATTCCTCAATTCTAAACGTCCCACTCTGCCAAACGGGAAAGACCCCAAAGAGTACTGTAAGACACGAAGGAGGTGTTACGAATGACCAAAGCACAGTTCGCTAGAGAATTCCGAGATAGAAATCGTATGATGTTGTCAATATCCCTATGAGCTCCATCAGGCATCAATAGAGATATGGGGTGTCAGTCTGCGCTTATCTCAATAGCAAGACGGACACTTTTGCTGTTTAAGTACTGCTAATTACTCCCCTAATAGTCGTTTCCACAGCATCGTTTGCATGAATCCAGTTTATCTTCTTATCAGGGTTGTTATTTCTAAATACCCTGAATATTTCATCTGCGAAGGCCTGACCAATGAAGGCCACTCCCACAAAGTCAAGAAGGACTTCGTCAAAAAGGTCAAATCGTGCTAATACTCGCTTGGCTTGTGACCGTGAAACGAGATTTTCTCTCCCGTAGGTCGCCAGGGATACAGGTACAAGGGTTCGTCTAAATCCATACTCATCTTCCTCGCTCGAATACTGGTCAAAGATCTCCTTTAGTGTTCTATCAGAATCAGTTCCTATCTTCATGCTAATAAAAGTGCCCTTAGAAACGTCTTCTCTATCTTCTAGCAGCCACTCACCACTCATATGAATACTACGGCAATAGAAGAGTCTTCCCGACAGAATGGAGAATGTGTCAAACATTCTTGTGGCGAAGAATATACCTTCTCCAGTATGATTTTTGGGGTCTGTCGTAACCTTTCCTTTAGCCAGCTCCAATATCGCTTGCCTTTCATCCGCCAAGCCAAGTTCCTTCGTAATCTTGTTGAATATGCCAATTCCATCATCCTTGACAGTCAACTCAACTCTTCCAGGCACGTGCCTAAATGAGACTACTGCGTTTTTGCCCTCCGAATGGTCAATTACATTGTTATACATTTCGGTAAAACCGTAGTGACCGATACCTACTATGTTTTGTCTAAACCCTTCGAATAGGGCTGCAAGATATTGTCTCCAGACTCTATCGTCATCCAAATCAAGAGAGATGGTTATTGGGAAACGATGCTCAATTATTGGCCTAAGTTCATATGCTCTACTTCGAGTGCTGCCCTTAGCACTGAGTAAGCCCTGACTTAATAGAGTGTTCAAATGACGATTGACAGCCTGACGAGATATTCCGAATTCTTTAGATGTCATGCGACTAATCGAGTCAGGATGCTCTTCAACATTCTGTAGTATGAAGTCACGAATACGACTAGATTGACGCATACATTATTACCTCCTTGCTAAGTGATACATGTGTATTGTAAATCATAAGCCTTTGCATTGTCAACAAATCGATGCAACATTGTCAACAAATCGATGCAACATTGTCAACATTGTGATATAATATTGTAAATATGCTGAAGGCTTATTGTGTGCCAATTATCAAACAGAGAAGACAGGAGGTTAGAAATAACCAAGGCAGAGATTGCTAGACAGTTAGGAGTATCGAGAAGCTACATAACCATGATCGAGCAAGGCAAAAGAACGCCACCGAAGAGACTTCGAAAACGAATCAACAAGTTCACAAGAGAATGTTCACTATCAAGTACATCTAGGCTGCTTCCCAAGCAAGACGTCGTGGGTTCGAATCCCATCGCCCGCTCTGTGATCGCATTCAGATAGATGGGTAATCTGTGAGGCAGTTCCTTATGTCATTGTGATCCGAAGTGATAGGAATCCCGTGCTTGCACCCGTCATTGCGAACAAAGTGAAGCAAGCTCATCCCAAAATGACATCCTGAGTCTGGCGAAGGATCTCAC
>JAIWBQ010000124.1:0-8689 GCA_048633745.1 bacterium | reverse complement strand
TCATATATTGGAGAAACTATAGCACATGGGGCGCACCCAGGTGCCCAAAAATCTACCTCTGTGGGAAGCCCCGATTTCAAAACCTCTTCCTCAAAATTTTGATCCGTAACCTCTATAACCATTCTATGCCTCCTTGCATTTTGTACCCTGCCACCCTTTTCATAGATCAGTTTATAGAGAAATTCTAACTTCAGCCTCTGAGGTACCTAAAGGCAGACATGGCAGCAGTAGCTCCATCTCCAACCGCAGTAGCAATCTGGCGGACCGAGTTGCTGCGGATATCGCCGGCAGCAAAAATGCCGGGGACCGATGTGGCCATGAATTCATTGGTGACTATCTGTCCCGTTTCATTAAGCTCAACGATGTTGGCAAAACACTGGCTATTAGGCTTGAGCCCCACAGCTATAAAGACGCCGGCTACCTGCAGAGTGGAAAGCTGACCTGTTTTTACATTGCCCAGCTTTAGTGTATTGACTGCTTGCGCCCCGGCGATTTCCTCTACTACTGTATCCCATATAAACTCTAATTTAGGTTGAGCGAAGGCTCGTTGCTGGAGTAACTGCCCTGCCCGAAGCTGATCTCGTCGATGTATTACATAGACCTTGCGGGCATGCTGACTTAGCTCCAGAGCATCGGTGATAGCGGTATCGCCTCCTCCTACCACCGCTACCTCCCGGTCACGGAAGAGGAAACCATCACAGGTAGCGCAATAGGAAACACCATGCCCTAGAAGTCTTTCCTCACCAGCGACACCTAGCTTGTGATACTCCGAGCCGGCGGCAATGATGATAGCTGCGGCTTCGATGCGGCTATCACTGGTGAAGATAAGGTAGGGCTGCCCCAGCGCAAGGCGTATAATCTCATCGGTCAAAGTCTCCAGCCCATATTTACTGGCTTGTTGCTGCATAAGTGAACTCAGCTTGATGCCAGAGATGCCCTCGGGAAAGCCGGGATAGTTTTCCACCATTTGGGCATTTACTATTTGGCCCCCAAATATGCCACGTTCTACCAGAAGTGTCTTAAGACCAGCTCGTGAAGTATACAAGCCAGCGCTGAGCCCAGCGGGGCCACCCCCGATGATAGCCACTTCATATTCAGACGTTGCACACCTCCCTCATATCAAAGTTGGTCCGTATTTAAGTTTCCAAGCTGGGCAATGGTGGTCGCACCAGCAGTACCGGCTTCGAGGAGCCCTCGACGATCTTACAGGCGACGCTACCGAATGCCCACTTGGTAATGCCAGAAAAGCCATGAGTTGCTAGGGCTATCAGACTAACGGAGTTATCCTCGGCATATTGGAGTATGGTCTGAGTTGGCTTCCCCACCAGCGATGCTGAACTAACCTTCACACCTTTATTATGCAGGACACTTTCATTTTTACTAGTCAGTAAAGAGCCACTTGAAGTTCAGCTATGTTTTTGCTCATTTTGCTTAAAAGGACCTAATGTCCTAACCTTTTCTGTTATATCATTGACTATTGATATGAAGCGGTCGCCCTCAGAAGCTGACACCCAATCGAGGCGTACTCGCTCATCTTCGATTCCCAACTGGGATAACATCTTTTTCAGCAATTCCATACGGCGCAATAGCTTGTAATTCCCTTCAGCATAGTGGCAATCACCGGGATGACATCCTAAGACCAAAACACCGTCAGCACCGAGTTGGAAAGCCTTGAGAATGAAATCTGGCTGCACCCGACCACTGCACATTACCCTGATGGTTCTGACATTAGGGGAGCATTTCATCCTGGCAGTGCCAGCTAGGTCAGCACCTCGGTAGGAGCACCAGTTGCATAGAAAGCCGACAATTTTAGGTTCGAAATCACTCATTGTCACCTCCATCTGATTTAATTTATCTAATGTTGCCATATTTTTTCTTCAGCATTTAACAATCCAGAAGTTTCGCACGTGCTACACACGGATGCTCTCGCACTGCCACCTTCAGTCGCTCCCGGTCAAGGTCAGTGAGCTCATTACCTGTAGGGGTGTTTCTGACAAGTTGAGGAAGACAGGCATAGGATTTCTGCATGCCTTCCGCATCAATTGAGTACAGAACCCAGAGACCATCGCGCTTGGCTTTCAAGAGGCCTGCATTGTATAGAGTGGTTAATCCCCGAGAGGCGCGGCTGTGAGATATCCTCATTGCTTGCATTATCTCGCAGACACTACACTCCCGCTCTAGAAGTAAGTTTATAATTCTGAGTCTCGTTTCATCTGAAAGAGCCTTAAATGCCTGTAATATGTAATGCATGTAAATCGCTGTTCAGATATATGCGCATTGAACCATATAATTTACCCTGAAATAGTATGTCTTGTCAAGGCAGGTTTGAATTATCTAATCAGAAATAATGGGGTTCCCAACCGCAAGTTCAAAGTTTTCAGCCCAGATTTTACGGACTGTTTCGTCTTGTCCTATTTATTCACACTAGCCTTCGAGGCGGGGATGATTATCATCAGCGGTATTCGTTGTAGGGGTATAGGTGATGGAATTTATTTAGGAAGTATATGTAACGGTGCTCCGTGAACAAAAACTTTTCCTAGCAAAAGTTCATCCTGTAACCCTCCCGGGTCTGACCACCTGCCCAAAATTCTTGGGAGGGCGAATTTCGTCTAAGGCAGATAGTCGGCCTAGTTTTTCCAGGCGTTTAATAATCAGATCCCAAGCGCAGTCCTTTTCAGGATCAATCTCACATTTGCCATGTTGTGAGCCACCACAGGGACCGTTAAGCAGGGATTTAGCACATCTGGCAATAGGGCAGATGCCGCCGGTTAGAGCTAACATGCAGTCTCCGCAGGCAACACATCTTTCTTCAAGAGTGCTATCCTCTCTAATCTCTGCCCCGATAAAAAGGGTGTCTTGAGATGGGAAGGCAGGGAAATCAGGTAAAACTTGAGTTATAGTTTGCACTCCCAGTCCACAGGCTAGTGATAGAATGGCCTCCACGTTTTCTGTTTGGGGCTGAAGTGTAGTAAGCGTCAGGTAGGAGTCGCATTGCTTGGGTACTGTAGTCACTTTTAGGTCGAAATTTTTATCTCTTAACCTTCCGCCAAGCTCAATTAGCTGAGACAAAGTTTTGGCCTCTCTCAAGCCCCTTGGTGGTTGTGTACACCCATCACAGCCAACAATCAAAATAGAATTGCAAGGGGATAGAGAATCCAAAATTTCATCTAAAGGTTTTTGAGCTGTTATTATCACTAGCTGGCCTCCTTTGAACAATCGCTTTCTATCCTTCTCTTAAACTGCTGTAGTTCTTCATAGAAAGTTTCAGGGTATCTTGGGGCTACAGAACAAAAGTGAAGCCTTTCTTCAAAGCCAATTTGACTCAAAGTCTTCTTTAATGCTGTGGTCAATCTCCGAGCCTCCTTGCTACCTGTCTTCGACTTGCAATCTTCCTCAGGGCAAGCTGCTATCAAAACGCCATCTATCCCACTTCGGAAAGCTTCTAGGATCTGCAAAGGATCAGCCCTTGCAGCGCAGGGCAAATCTATAACACGAACGTTAGAATCAAATTCTTCATCAAGCGGAGGAAAAGTGGACCACTGGCAGCGTAGCACCAAAATCCTTGGTTTTTTCATCTCTGAGGATAAGCTGGATATTAAAGCTGATATACGTTCTCCTTCCCAATGCTCCAGTTCCAAAGCCATAGCAGGACATAGAGTGACACATAAGCCACAGCCGTGACATAATTCCAGGTCGAAGTTAGCTGCTCCACTTTCCAGTTTAGCTGCATCGTAAGGACAATAGAATGCGCAGTTGCCACAACTGATACATTTATTTCTATCAACTTTGACCTTTAGGCTATGTCGCTCAAGCTTAATTACTTCCTTGCCGTAGCCAAGTTGTTCCAGAAGGACATTAAGCATTATGGCTCTACGTCCAGTGATTGAGCTTCCTCTTTCAAATCGGCAGTAATCCTCATCGCAGGCGAGAATATAAATCTTCTTTATTCCCATGGTGGATACAGCTTTCAAAAGCACCTCTGCTGGGATACGACCAACACAAGGGATGGATAAGGGGATGAATTTCGAAATTCCAAACAGCCTCTCCACATCTTCAGAATCGGGGGCACTTCCTTTACACATAATAACTAACGAAGCTGACTTGTATTCTCCCTTTGCCTTCTCCAGATACCTAGTTAGGGAATTCATATCATAGTAGCTAATATCGATGGCTTTAGCGGGGCAGCTAGAGTAGCAGATTGCACACAGCTGACACTTTTCTATCTCCAGAAGCATTTTACCTGTTTCAGGATCTCTTTTTATTGCTTCAAAAGGACAAGCGGAGGAACAAATAGCACAGCTACTGCAATAGTCTCCATTTATTGTAAGGGCAACTCTTTGCTGTTTATTGGATGGTTCCAATTACCCCCCCTTTCACTAATTTAAGAAAATCGGAACTGAATACTTTCATCTCCCGACTCCTCTGCGAAATTTTTTGAGTATCTGTACCGTTTTGGTCAGAGCAGAGCTTAAGGCAAAAGGGCTAGCACACCTGTATTGTTTGAGATTTTGCGATATACTATGCAATTCTGGCAAATTCTTCTGGCATAAATGTAGTTATAGGGAGTCCTTCCTCGATATCTTTTCCTGGCAGATACTCAAAAGCTTTCTGAACTGCCTCACCCACCTTCAAAGAAACAGCCCAGAGCGGTATATTAGCAGGACACACATCAGCACATTGGCCGCATGCCGTACAAGATGCGCTTACATGGAATAACCTTACCAGGTGGTAAAATGTCGTGTCGGAAAGCATGCTCACATATCCCATTTTCTCTAGCTCTGTTTCATAGTAAACTGGCCCATGTTCGCTGGTCTCGGTTTCGAAAAAGCATACATGACAATAACAAGCAGGACAGACTTTGCTGCAGTTATGGCAACCTATGCATCTGCTAAAGGTCTTCGTTACTTCATCAATACCAAGGTTCTTTAATTCAACTTTGTCAGAGAGTTTCTCTTTCTCAGCTTTCCTCTTAGTCCGTATTCGCTCTATCATCGCTGAATCGAGTTCTTCTTCGCTGAATTTTCCTGATATAGCTTTGGCAAAACCTTCTCCCTTTTCAGTGTTCAGGAATATCACAGTCTCTTCATCGATGTTCTTATTCCCAAGCAAGGATACGGTCATGTCAGCGGTGTACGGCACAAAATATTCATCAGCCTTGCAAGCAAGCCGTATATCGGGAGCAGCTTCACCTTGTTTAACCGCTTCCCAATATTGCGGTAATTTTTTCTCGATACTACCCTCTACTACCATCTCTAGTGGATAGACCCCACCACACGTTGAACTTATCAGCAAGAAGTTTTCCAGGCTACCTTGCTCTCGCTTCACAAGTTCCACAAATGCCCTCAATTCGCAGGGTCTTAGAACTGCCGCGATAGGTTCAGTGGCAGCTTCTTTTAGTGTAAGGAGGGAGAGATGTTTAGCCACATTCACTGGCATTGAAGGGAAAAGTGGCACGGTAGAATCGATGTTATCAGGGTTGGTAACGAGAGAGTAATTCACTGCACCATATTCGCCAATCTTTCTGAGAGTCAAAACGCCTTTTATCCTGCCGTTTTCCATGAGGGACTTGAGCAGCTCTTTCAGTCCTTCCTCTGCGCTTTTGTTTATCTTCAATGCTTTAGGCATCTTGATCCTCCTGTTTTGTAGAGACTCTTGCATAAGACTGCTCAACCTCTTGGAATTCCTCTTCCTCAAAAGTCGTCAATGGGAGGGGTTCATCTACACTCCTGCCAGGGACGTAATTGAACGCTTCTTGGTTTCTGTCACCAACCAGGCTGAATACTTGTGCTACCGGTATATCCATAGGGCAGGCATCCTCACACATACCGCATGATACACATGAGAGGGACATATGTAGCATCCGTCCAATATGGAAGAGCAGTGTATCAGTAGGAAATATCAGCCCACCTCTTGATTCTGCTCTCGCAAGGTAATCTTCAAAAGTGAATTTCATTTTATCCGAATCGAAATGACACTGGCGGCAGTAGCATATCGGGCAAACCCTCATACAATTATGGCAATTTATGCATTGACTAAAGGTCTCTATTAGTCTGTCTGTTCCTGCAATATCGGTTCTTAATGCGTCGTTAGCCTTCTTTCTTTCTTTCTCTCTCTCCTTCACTAACTTATTCACTTTGTCTTTCCAGACAGATATATCTTCTTCCAGCGCAATACCAAGTTTGCTTACTATCCCTTCACCCTTGGGACTATTAGGGATAAGAAGAATGCTGCCACTCTTTGTTCCCAGAGTTCCTATGTGTAAATCTTCGGCACCAGTGGTAGAAAACTTGTCACATACCGAACACACCAGCCGCATGGGGTCACTGTTCCAATTTTGAGAGGCATCTTTGAATGTCTCATCTCCTTTTTCTGGGCTTTCAAAATACTTGGATAGTGGTAATACTCCAGGGCAGTCTACAGTAATAAAGATTATATTTTCGAGGTCTACTTGACCAAGCTTTGCTAGCTCAATTGTCGCCCTCAGCTCGCAGGGTCGCATAATAGCAGCTATCCTCTTCTTTCCCTTTCCACGTTTGGTGAGACTGGAAATAGCCCTAGCTCCCTGAACTGGCATAATAGGGGATAGAGGAGAGGCAGCCTCCAGGAGAGATTCATCTTTAATCAATACATAAGCAAATGAATCGCCTGCCGGCACTCTAGCTGGGATAAGGACAGCATCAAAGCAACCCTGACTCAGTGCCTGTTTTATGAAATCGAGGATACCTTTTTCCACACCCTCTTCTGCCCCCAGGATTGCCCCTTTTTGAGTAACACCCATATCAACTCCTTATCAATTTTAGAAGCTCTCTTTATAAAATTGCTAAACCATGTACTTTTCTGAGGAGGACGAGTGCGGGTTACTTCGCCAGAATCTCAGCTCTATCAAGCTACTCGTCTCCTCATGTTAGCTATGTTAGCTAGTATTCAGCTCTTTACCTGTATAAGTCCCTCATAAGTTCCGCATGGGTCTGACAAACCAGAAGTACGCTAGTGTCCAGCACCCCAAGATGATGAAGGCTCCAGTCAGTATAGAACTCAAAGCAAGCTGGGGCACTCCGGTCAGAACATGGGTTATGTTACAACCTCCAGCCATGGCGGCTCCAAAGCCCATCAAGCAGCCACCAAAGAATGTCTGGATTAACACCTTTGGTGCTGGTGCCCGTAGTTTAGCCTCACCGGCTATCTTAGCCGCGATAAAAGCACCAAGGATGGTGGAGAGAAGCATAACAGATAACCAGTCGATGAAGTTTTGGCCCAGCAGCAAGCTTTTCGCAGTTGTCCAAGAACCACCGCAAATGGCCAAGCCATAGCTTCTGCCAGCAGCTGTTGAAGAAATGAAGGCAACTATTCCTATGACAGCTATGACAATTGCTGTCGCCATCCATCCCCAACCCTTCTTGAAGATCTTGGTGTCTAAAGAGACACTTTCTTCTTCTCTCTTAGGAGATTCCTTACCTCGCTTGGAGAGAATAGCCCAAAGGATGAGGGCAACACCTGCTATGCCAAAAGCTAACATATAATGAGGAATACCAAATATATTAGCTAATGTGAGGTTTGCTCCATCCGCCAATGTGATTGTTGTTGCACCTCTAAGCCATGCAATGAAAGGCTGGATGACACCCATAGTACTCATCAAACCCACGAGGATCAGACCGAGCACTGCTGACATTGCCCCCACCATGCCTTCTCCAAAGCGGTATGTGATCCCACTGGCGCATCCGCCTGCTACCACCATACCAATGCCGAAGACGAAACCACCGAGTATATTAGCGCCCCAAAAGAAGGTAGTTGGGCTTATAGTTATTACTCCTGCCATATCCAGGGCTGCAAAAGCTACCATTTGGATAAGAATCGCGAGCCCCACAGCCTTCAGGAGTGTATACTCCTTCAGTACGATAATGTCCCTAAAGGCAGAGTTCATACAGAACCTACCCCTTTGCAAAGCAAACCCAAAGGCTAAGCCAATAGGAATGCCAAGAAATATCAATGGGTTCATTTTTACCCTCCCTTAGCCTCTATGTATATTTTGTAGTCGGGACCATCAACATGCTTTACCTCCAGTACCTTGTGCCCGTTCTTTTCAGCATTACCTGGAATACGTTCTACTGAGAGTGGATAATCAACCAGGACCTCCAAGATTTGCCCCTTCTCCATCTTCTTGAGCTTCACCATTGTTTTTACATCGGGATTGGGACAGATTTCTCCTCTTACATCGAGGGTCTCGTTGGGTTTGATCTCTTCTGCCATCTTGTCTTCTCCTTTATTTTGCTATTTCATGGATTCTAATTTGGCTTAACTATCCCAGTATAGCTGGATATCGTCGATTGGTACCGTCCTTTAGCCACATGAGCCTCCATCTCCGCTTGGCGTTGGGACTGCTTCACCGGCGCCAGTTGCGAATGGATAATCAACGCTCGTGTCTGGGTTAAATCTCTTAGGTGCGACTACCGAGTCTGTGGTCCAGCCGCTGATTCCCCACAAGAGGTTCTTTGCATTGTAGCCCAGGGTGTTCAGGATAGCCGTTGCCTGGCTTCCACTGCGGCCGGTGTAGCAATAGACCACGATTACTTTACTCGGGTCAAGCTTCTGGAGGGTATCTATTTTCGCTATGCTCTTCAGTGGTATATTGACAGCACCAGGGATGTGTCCTTTAGCGTAGTCCTCTGCCTTGCGAACGCTGATGATAAGC
>JAIWBQ010000123.1:0-7144 GCA_048633745.1 bacterium | reverse complement strand
ACATCCCCTGTTCCCATTCACTTATTGTTTGCTGCCGTGTGCCTAATTCCTCGGCCAGCTTTGCCTGAGTTAACCTCAGGTGCTGCCTCAATGCCCTGATGTCTTCTTTATTCCACTGTCTTTTTTTGCTTCGCTTCATTAACCAAATTATACACGATTCAGTGTAACAACTCAAGACAAGTTTCTCCAGCCCCTGCTAAAATTTGTTACCTTTTGATTCTTCTGCTATAATTACTACTTGCCCCAATGCTGGGGCACAAGATAAATTTGAGAAAGGAGGAATTATGGCTAAGATTGAACCCTTGGGAGACAGAGTAGTAATTAAACCTACTCCTAAAGAAGAGGTGAGCAAGGGAGGGATAGTCCTGCCGGATACAGCCAAAGAGAAACCGCAGGAAGGTAAGATCATCGCTGCAGGCCCAGGAAGACTAACTGAGGATGGCAAGCGTATTGCTATGGAGGTGAAAAAGGGAGACAAGGTTATTTATTCCAAATACGCTGGCACCGAGTTTAAGCTAGACGATGATGAACTGGTTATCATGCGTGAAAGCGATATTCTGGCGAGAAAAATTTCATAAAAGGAGGTAATTGATGGCAAAACAAATTATTTTTGGCGAAGAAGCAAGGAAAGCATTAAAATCAGGCGTAGACACTTTGGCTAATACTATCAGAGTGACTTTAGGGCCGCGTGGACGCCCTGTAGCATTGGATAAGAAATGGGGTGCTCCCTCAGTTCTTGATGATGGCGTTTCCATAGCCAAAGAGATCGAGCTTCCCGACCCTTTTGAGAATATGGGGGTGCAGCTAGTAAAGCAAGCAGCCACCAAGACCAATGACGAATGTGGCGATGGCACAAGCACATCCACTATCGTGGCCCAGGCCATCATTAATGAAGGCTTCAAGAACATCGCTGCCGGGGCTGATGCCATGGCTTTAAAGCGTGGAGTTGAGAAAGGAGTAGAGGCTGTAGTTGCTGAGCTTAAGAAAATGGCCATCCCCGTAGCTGGCAAGGAGCAAGTAGCTCAGGTAGCTGCCATATCTGCCATTGATGAAGAAATTGGCAATTTGATTGCTGACGTCATGGAAAAGGTAGGCAAAGATGGCGTTATCACTGTGGAAGAAGGCAAGGGGCTAAAATATGAAACCGAATATGTTGAGGGGATGAAATTCGATCGTGGCTATATCAGTCCCTACTTCATCACCGATGTTGAACAGATGAGGGCCGAACTAGAAGACCCTTACATCCTCCTCACCGATAAGAAGATTTCCGCCATAACCGATATTTTGCCCGCCTTGGAAAAAATTGTTCAAACTTCCAAGAACATCGTTATCATTGCCGAGGATGTGGATGGTGAACCTTTAGCTACCCTGGTAGTTAATAAGATTAGGGGCACGCTATCTCCCCTGGCACTGAAAGCACCAGGCTTTGGCGATAGAAGGAAAGAAATGCTTCAGGACATAGCTGTGCTCACTGGAGGCAAGGTTATCTCTGAGGAAATTGGTAGAAAATTAGATTCAGTCACTCTAGATGACTTAGGTCGAGCCAGAAAAATAGTTTCTGATAAAGATGATACCACCATTGTTGAAGGCAAGGGTAAGACTGAAGATATTGAGGCTCGAATTAAACAAATCAGGTCCCAGATTGATGCAACCACATCTGACTACGATAAGGAAAAACTTCAAGAAAGACTGGCTAAACTAGCTGGTGGCGTGGCAGTAATTAAGGTGGGTGGAGCCACTGAGACAGAGCTCAAGGAGAAAAAACATCGTGTAGAGGATGCTCTATCAGCTACTCGCGCCGCTGTGGAAGAAGGTATCTTGCCCGGTGGTGGAGTTGCCCTCCTCAATGCCGTATCTGCCTTGGCTAAGATGAAAGCCAAGGGCGATGAAGCTACAGGCCTCGCTATATTGAAACGAGCCGTGGAAGAACCTCTGAGATGTATCGCTAATAATAGCGGCAGAGAGGCTTCAGTAGTGATAAATAGGATAAAGGAGAGCCCGGTTGGTGTGGGCTACGACGCCCTCAAAGACGAACTAGACGTTAAGATGGTAGAAAGGGGTATTGTAGATCCTCTCAAAGTCACTAGATCTGCTCTGCAGAATGCCGCTAGCATTGCCAGTATGATTCTGACTACGGAAGCCTTGGTAACTGATATTCCCGAGAAGGAAAAGATGGCGATGCCCCCAGGAGGAGGATACGAAGGCATGATGTAGCCTCTGTAATAGGAGCGGTAGCTTAATCAAGAAAGAGCCACCTAGTGAGGTGGCTCTTTTCCTTTATACATAGTCTATATAACCCTAGACTCTAAGCAACTTTACCGAAGGTTCATTTTTGATTGGTCCTACTATGGCCAAATTAAGCCCGCTATCGGTCATAATCCCCTCGGCTACCTTTTTTAGCTCATCTATGGTAATGGCATCCACAATGGAAATAACATCGTCAATGCTAAGGATGTGCTGCCTCAATAGCTCCTGGCTGCCGTGCCATAAAGCTACATTCTGACTATCCTCAAGCCGCAATTGTAATCTCCCCTTAGACAACTCCTTAGCTCTGGTAAGCTCATCTGGTGTAATTTCCCGTTTAATCTTGGATAACTCTTCGAGGATGGCAACAATAGCAGTTTCTATCTTCTTAGGGTCAACGCCAGCATAAATGGTGAGCGCTCCTGAATCAAGGAAGTGATCTGCATAGCTATGAATATCATAGGCTAGCCCTCTATGCTCTCGGATCTCAGTAAATAGGCGGCTGCTCATCCCACCACCAAGCACCGTGTTAACTAAGTCAATGGTAAAGCGTTGTGGGTGAGAGCGAGAAAACCCGTGAACGGCGAGGCAAAGGTGTGCTTGCTCGATATCCCTGTACTCTATACGCAACCTAGCTTCTGTTTGCTTATCATTAGTTATATAGCCAGTTGATAGCTCCCCAGCAGCCCATTTATCAAACAAGAGCTCCACTTGAGCTATTGCCTCTTCATGCTGTATATCACCAGCAATGCTAACCACAGTATTATTGGGTACATACCTGCGAGCTACATAGTTTAATATCTGCTCCCTAGTTATCGAAGCCACGCTCTCTTTATTTCCAGTGACTTCGCGTCCCAGAGGCTGCTCGGGCCATAGCAGCTCATCTATAAGCATGCTTACCCTGTTTTGGGGAAGATCTAAATTCATATTGATTTCCTCAATAATGACCGGCCGCTCCTGATCCATATCCTTGTTATCGAAGCGAGAATTAAGCAACACATCAGCCAGCACGTCCAAAGCGGTGGGAAAATGAGAGCCGGCTACTTTACACCAGAAAATGGTTAGCTCTTTATCCGTGCCGCCATTGATTATGCCACCAATACCCTCGATATCCTGGCTTATCTCCTTAGCTGTTGGCCGCCGCTGTGTACCCTTGAAATATAGATGCTCAACAAAATGAGAGATGCCCGCCTCTTCTTGACCTTCATAGCACGAGCCCACTCCCACGAGAAAAGCAAGGCATACCGAGCGGCTATGAGGCATGGTACTGGTAATGACCCTCAACCCGTTATCAAGCACAGTCTTGTTATGCATTTCAATTCTCATCCTTTCTAGTACCCACTATCCTACCATGCATTATGGTTTAAGTGAGTTGCATTACCTTGACTTTACCTTCAACTACTAAAAACAAGCTTTTTCCCAGGACTTTTGAGTCATAGCAAAAACCAGGCTCACGGGATGCCCAAAGCGATGAGCACCTAGTATCTTTAGCAGATACTGCTCCTTTATGAAAACAAGAAGCGAGGAAAAGCCAGCACAACATCAGTATCGGAACCGAACGAGCTTCCCGAAGATACAATAGCTCATCCCTGAAAATCCCTTTCTCCCTTTTGTTAGCCCCGAGCTCTCTTGTCGGTGCGAGGGATTCTACACACGAGGCTCGAGATTTAATTTTGAACCACACTCACATGCATATAAGGCTCTAGTACTTCAGGCAGCAATATGGTGCCATCGGCTTGTTGATAATTCTCCAGCACAGCGATGAAAACGCGTGGCAAGGCCAGCCCTGAGCCATTGAGGGTGTGAACAAACCTTGGCTTAGCACCGGGCTCGGGGCGATATCGGATATTAGCCCGCCTTGCCTGAAAGTCACTGCAATTGCTGCAGGAGCTGACTTCAAGCCACTCAGCACAACCAGGAGCCCACATCTCTATATCGTATGTTTTGCAGGCAGCAAAGCCTAGATCACCGCTGCATAGTTGCATCACGCGATAAGGTATGGCCAACTTACGGCACACATCCTCGGCATCAGCTACCAATTTTTCCAGTTCTTCATCTGAGTTTTCTGGCTTGGTAATCTTATAGAGTTCCACCTTATCAAATTGGTGTCCCCGCTTAATCCCCCTAGTATCTGTGCCAGCAGCCATCTTCTCTCGGCGAAAGCAAGGAGTATAGGCAACATAACGAAGGGGCAAGCAGTTTGCATCCAATGCCTCATCACGGTGGAGGTTAGTTAATGGCACCTCCGCCGTAGGTATAAACCAGAAATCATCCTCATCATCATGATATAGATTATCGCCGAACTTAGGTAAATTTCCTGAGCCCACCATACACTCTCGTCTAACCATAAAAGGAGGGTAAATTTCATCATACTCTTGCTCTTCTACATGTACATCAAGCATAAAAGAGATTAGCGCTCGCTGGAGATGCGCTCCTAATCCTTTGAGAACGTAAAACCTAGTTCCTGAGAGCTTCACACCCCGATGGAAATCTATTATGCCCAAGTTTTCCCCTAATTCCCAATGAGGTAATGGCTTAAAGGAGAATTCCCTTGGCTCGCCCCAAGTACGCACTGCAACATTATCACTTTCGTCTCTCCCTAAAGGTACGCTAGGATGAGGTATGTTGGGCAACTCTAGTAGCAAGGAATCAAGGTTGGCTTTAACCTGGCTAGTTTCTCGTTGCAAAGAAGATGTTTTCTCTCCTAACTGACGCATCTCGGCAATAATTGGGGGGGGTTTCTCCTCGGCTTTCCCTAGCTGCTTGCTTACCTCATTGTGTTGAGCGCGAAACTGCTCTACCTGACGAAGCAAGCGCCTGTAACGCTCATCAATCTCAAGGATGTTCTCCAATGCAAAGGTATTGCCTCTTTTTTCCAAAGCCTGGCGGATAAGCTCAGGGTTTTCCCGAATGAGTTTAATATCAAGCATCTGCCTTCAGCAAAACAATATCAAAGTTCAAAGCTAAAAAATCAAATTTTTGCATTTTTCTTTTACTCTTTTATCTTTAATTGGGGGAAAAGTATCACTTCACGAATAGATTGTTGATCGGCTAGCAGCATCACCAGGCGGTCAATGCCCACCCCAAGACCACCGGTGGGAGGCATGCCATACTCCAAAGCTTGAAGGAAATCTTCATCGGCAACCTCAACTTCTTCATCCTCACCGCTTTCTCTTAGTTGCTGGCGAAACCTCTCCCTTTGATCTATAGGATCGTTGAGCTCAGTAAAGGCATTAGCAATTTCTATCCCATCGATAAATACCTCAAACCTCTCCACCAAACGGTCATTGCCTCGCTTCCTCTTAGCCAAAGGTGACATCTCTACGGGGTAATCCAGAAGGAAAGTCGGCTGGGTAAGGTTCGGCTCAACAAAGGTGGAAATTAATTCATCTATAAGCCTTCCCCTCCCCTTGCTTGAGTCAACTTCCATTCCCAAACCTTCCATACGTGACCTCAAGGAAATGGCATCAGGATAATCTTCAAAGTCAATGCCACAGTAATTTTTAATTGCCTCCTGTAAATAAAGCCTTTGCCACGGAGGAGCGAGATTTATAGTTTTGCCATTGCAAGTGACCTCCGTAACACCCAGAACCTCTTGAACAGTATGAGAAATCATCTCCTCCACTAAGTCCATCATGTCATCATAATCGCTGTATGCTTTGTAGCACTCAAGCAAAGTGAATTCAGGATTATGTCTAACAGAAATACCTTCGTTGCGGAAGACATGCCCCATCTCATAAACCTTGTCAAAACCACCTACCACTAATCTCTTAAGATAAAGTTCCAAGGCAATGCGCAGGTAAAGGTCTTCATCAAGAGCATGATGATGGGTAGCAAAGGGGCGTGCTAATGCTCCACCAGCCTGTGCCTGGAGCACTGGTGTTTCCACCTCGATAAACCCTTGCTTGTCAAGAAAACTTCTTATAGCGGTGATAATCTTGCTACGCAAGATAAAAACGTTTTTAGTCTCTTCGTTGGCAATAAGGTCGAGATACCTCTGCCGATAGCGTTTTTCTACATCAGCCAGCCCATGCCATTTCTCAGGCAGCGGGCGAAGGGATTTACATAGCATGGCGAAATCAGATACCTCAAGGGTGACCTCCCCTGTCCTTGTTCGGAAAAGCTTCCCTTCTGCCCCCATAATGTCGCCAATATCAAGCTCATCAAGAAATTCATACTTTTCTTGGCCCAAAGAATCATAGCGGAAACAAAGCTGCACCTTCCCGGAGCTATCGCGAATATCAAGAAAAGTCATCTTACCCATAGAACGCCTAGCCATGGCACGCCCAGCAAGTGACACGCTGTAATGTGAGGCTTCAACCTCGTGCTCACTAAAAAGAGCTATAGCCTCCTGAATGGTATGGCTGGGATGATAGGAATGGGGATAAGGGTTTATGCCACGAGATCGAATTCGGTTCAGGCTATCCAATCGCTGCTCGGTCATGCGTTCTAATCTCGAGGCCATAGTTCAAACTCCCAAAATTTCTTTAGCCTCACCAGCCATGTGCTCGGGCACCATTATCTTCACCTGACCCAATCCGTCAATAGTGAGCCCGTACACCAAACCGGCACTCTCATAGCTTAGGAGAGCAGGAATGCCTTCGCTCTCCAGCCGCCCTTTGATTATTTGCGCGTCCATTTGCCTGGCGATGTAGACAGTAACTAATCGATTTCTTGACGACATAAATCTTGCTTGATATTTTATCAGAAACCCCGTGACAAAACTAATACGTTCCCAACCCAACTCTCGCCATCAGCAGCTACTACCTTAAATGGTAAAAAGGGCAAGCTCTATGTTTCTCAGGCATTTTCGCCTCCTGCGTGATTTGTTTGCCACTTAACCATAATGCAAATGGTAGACTTTCTATGGCTGAGATGGAATCGCAATCGCTGATTTCGG
>JAIWBQ010000122.1:0-6510 GCA_048633745.1 bacterium | reverse complement strand
TCAGATATAGTGGTTGCAGTATGCTCCTCAGTAGCCACAATCTCGATGCCCAGTTCATCGGCCATGGCTCGAGCCGCATCCTTGGCTCCGTAACCAGTGGGGTTATTGAGCAGGTGCAATGCCATCTTAGGTTTTCCCGGCCCCTCCCAGACGTTCTTCAGGTAGTAGTCAGCGAATGCGGCCCAGTCATCACCATAATCCGGCATCTGCCCATAGATATGCTGTGGCGGATGAGTAAGAACCGGGGAGCTGAAGACAGAAAAGCCAGGAAACTCGGCCCGATTGGCAATCTCCATAGACGCCCCCATCATCTTGGAGGAGTTGGTGGTAAAAAACAGGCAGCCCTTGCTCATTAGCTCATTAATAATGATAGCTGCTTTAGAAGCGTCATATTCATTGTCACGCCAGATAACCTCAATCGGATAGCCGCTAACGCCGCCTAGCTCTTCATTGATGTATTTTATGCAATCCAACTTGGCATTCCCCATCGGGCGTCCTTTTTCGGCAGCGACTCCGGTGTAACAGATACTGAAGCCTACTTTTACCTTACTGGCACCACTATCACCAGCAGTACAGCCCCCACCTAGCAGAGGTATCACTGCTATCGCCAGCGTCAGGCAAATTACTACCGCTACTTTCAAGCGTTTTTTTAGATTCACTTTCTTCTCCCTCCTTTTCTTTTATTGTCTCTCTTATTGTCTCTCTGCATCTGGCTCATTATTTTCAGGTAGAACTACATTATTCTTTCCTCCTTATCTAGGTTAGTACGAGAATGGCCAAAGCCGGTAAGAAGCTCTGAATAGTGACCACCGATGTGCCAGCCCCCGGGGTTCCAGTATCAGAAACAGTATGATTATCAGGCCAAATACCATCGGCCCAAGGCCGGTGGTAAATCCGGCAGGCAGGGTCGAGAAGGTGCTTTCCATGACTGGTGATATGAATGTTACCCCTTGTTGCAGCATTCGTATGAAGATGACGCCGAAAATGGGACCAATGGTAGTACCCAATCCACCGATAATCATCATGCCAATATAGAGGATCGAGTCCATAAAAGTGAAATTCTCTGTGTTAAGGAAGCCAATCCAGTGGGCAAACAGTGAACCAGCGATGCCAGCCAGAAAACAACCGATAAAGAAAGCAGTAAGTTTATAGCGGAAGAGGTTAACCCCCATCACCTCAGCAGCTAAGTCGTTGTCCCTGATAGCAACGAAGGCTCTGCCTACTCTCGTCCTCACCAGATTCTTGGACAGGTAGACTACCACCACCATAACTGCCATAATGAGATAAAATTGACTGCCCTGGCTAATGAAGGTAATCCCACCGATTGAAGCCGGTGGCACGCTGATGCCCATAAAGCCACCGGTCAT
This sequence comes from bacterium, assembly GCA_048633745.1. Lineage (GTDB taxonomy): Bacteria > Chloroflexota > Dehalococcoidia > GIF9 > AB-539-J10 > JAIWBQ01. Next base: position 5,143 of record JAIWBQ010000122.1, on the reverse strand, counting down.
ACCAGTCCAGTGATTGATGACAAAGATAATGATAAACTGGGCAGCAATGGTGGAGATTGCCAGGTAAAAGCCCTTAACCCTGAGGGAGGGAATGCCAAAAATAATTCCTATCAGCCCGGCAGCGAGTCCGGCACAAATTAACCCTGCTAGGAAGGGGAGTTCAAATCTGCCGGTCATCACAGCAGAGGTATAAGCACCTACGGCAATGAAGCCAGCATGGCCGATGGATAGCTGCCCGCAATACCCGGTCAGGATATTGAGTCCGGTAACAGCAATTATGGTGATGCCGATCAGATTAGCAACGCTGAGCCAATGATTTCCCCAATATAGGGGCCCGGTGAACAAGAGGACTAGCGCGGCACAAAGCAATACCCAGTGGTTTTTAGTTCGAAAGATGGCCATATCTTTGGCGTAGGAATAATTACGGGTACCTGCTGGTAAGTCTACATTCAATTGGCTAAATCCTCTCTATCCGTTCCTCTCCAAATAGGCCATAAGGTCTCACAAACATAACAATTATGATAATGATAAATGGGATTATCTCTTTGATACCCGGCCAGGTCAGGGGGGTTAGATAGCCACCCCCAAGGCTTTCGGCCAAGCCAATTATAGGACCGGCGATGATAGCACCTAGGAAGGAATCAAGGCCGCCGAGTATCACCACGGAAAAGGCCTTGAGTCCAGTTTCAACCAGACCAAAGGTGATGCCGCCAATGCTGGATACAAGAATGCCGCCAACAGCAGCCAACACGCAGGCCAGCATCCATGATATGGAAAAAATCTTGGTTACCGGAACGCCACAAGCCTGAACCGCTAGCTGGTCATCAGCAGTTGCCCTCATGACCACACCCATTTTGTGGTACTTGAAATATAAGGAGAGGAGACCGAATAAAACTAAGGAGATGCCTGCTGCCCACAAATATTCCTGAGAAACAACTGCTGTGCCAATGTGGATTGGCTCTTCAGGGAAGAGATGGGGTAGGGCAGCAACGCTTTTTGGCCAGAAAAAGCTCACCGCGCCCTGAATAAAATAGGCTAAACCCAGCGTAATCGTAATCAACGATAGGATCGGTTGAGCAATGAGTGGCCGCAGGACAAATCTCTCAATAATCCAGCCTATACCCAGTGCAAAGAGGATAACCAAACAGATACCAAGCCAGATAGGGAAACCGGCTTGATCTAGCATGGCAAAAGCAAACCATGAAAAAAGCAATACTAGTTGACCAAGTGCCAGATTGGCAACGCCGGTGGATTTCCAGATTAGAACAAAGCTCAGAGCGATGAGGGAATATACCAAGCCGACGGTTACACCAGTAAGCACAAACTGAGGAAGTTCAGCCATTCTCTACAAATCCTTATGACACTGACCTTACCTTAATACCGGTAGTCACTATGCCCTTTCTGCCATCTCTATAGGTTACCGCTGCCTCAACTTTTATCTGCTCGCTGCCACCATATATGTCCCCTATTAAGCCGCTATACCGCTCTTCCATAAATTCTCTTCGCAACTTTCTGGTTCTGGTAAGTTCAGCTTCGTCAGGGTCAAACTCTTTGTGCATTAGGACAAACTTCTTTACTCTGGATAGTTCAGGCAGATAGCTGTTTACTCGTACCAGGTCTTTTTGCACTAAGTCAGCGACCTCTGCTTTCTGGGACAGGTCAACAAAGGTAGTATATGGCAATCGATTGCGTTCTGCCCACTTACCAACCATGGCAAAATCAATGTTTATTATGGCTGAGACAAAGTCTTTGTCTTTACCCCCTATAACCATAGCATCCTTAATATACGGGCTGAACCTCAGCCTACCCTCAATATATTGGGGAGCATATTTGACTCCAGAGCTCAGCTGAGCCATATGCTCCAGCCTGTCCAAAAATACCAGGTGACCTTTGTCGTTGATATTGACTGCATCTCCAGTGTGGCACCAGCCATCCATCGTCAAGACAGCCTTGGTTTTTTCAGTGTCGTTGTAATAGCCACTGAACATGGAATCGCTTCTGACTAGGAGTTCCCCTGCATCACTTATTCTGACCTCAGTACCGATTGCTGGTCGCCCTACACTTTCAAAGTCGATTTCCCCCTTGGCATGCGAAGAGATAAGGCCAGCTTCAGTTGTAGCATAGGTTTGTCTTAACTCAATACCTATGGCATGAATTAGGCGGAAGGTATCCAGACTCAGGACGGAACTCCCGGTGACGGCAAACCTGACTTTGCTCAGTCCCAGCTTATCCTTGAGTGGGCTGAATAAGAGTGCACAGGCGATCCTGTGAAGAGCTCGCCAAAATGGATTAGGTGCTTTGCCCTGGAATTTTATATCGGCAATTTTATGGCCTAGCGGGAGGAGCAGGTTATAGCAGAAGCGTTTTAAGGCATGAGCATCCATCATCTTCACCTGAATTTCGCTGACCAGGCTTTCCCACTGACGGGGACCATATATTACGAAGTTGGGGCCAGTTTCGCGCGTGTCTTCAGTGATGGTTTCCGGTTCCTCGGGAAAATTTAATCGGGCACCGGTTAACAGATGTGGAATGCTAGCGAAGAAGCTGTCACCTACCCAGGCGGCTGGAAAGTTGGAAATTAAATCGTCGTCTTCATTCAAGGGATAACGGCTGATGAATCCCCGCGCTGTATTTATCAGGGCGCTGTGAGAAAGCATTGCTCCCTTGGGCAAGCCAGTAGTTCCTGAGGTATAGTAAATAAAGGCGATATCCTCCCCCTTTCCCTTCTCCACATTTTGCTCAAACAAGCCGGGGTGTGTTTCTTCATATTCCTTGCCCAGCTTTATCACTTCTGTGAAGTGGGCAAGAATGGGCTCATCGTAGTTCTTCAGGCCCTTGGGATCCCAGTAAATAACCTTCTTTAGCGCAGGTAGCTCTTCCTTGATTTCCAGGAACTTATCAGCCTGTTCCTGGTCGTTAACTATGGCAAATTTGGCATCAGAGTGGTCAGCAATATACTTTACCTCAGAAGGAATGCTGTCAACGAAGATTCCGGTGGCGATAGCTCCGGCTGCCTGAGCGGCAAACTCTCCCCAAAACCACTCTGGTTCATTATCTCCAATAATGCAAACCACATCTCCTTGCTCAAGCCCGAGGCTTATCAAGCCGAGTGAGAAGTATTTTACATTTTCGTGATAGTCCTTCCAGCTATACCTCTGCCAGACACCGGACTTTTTCATGCACATAGCCGTCCGATGGCTCCATCTTTCGTAGTTACCACGAATAATCTGGGGAACTGTATTCCATTCTTCCCTCAGCATCATATTTGTCTCACCAACCATTTATTTAGGGGGAGCGCAAGCTGTTGTTACAAATAAGGGTACCTGTCGCTTGTGAGGTACCCTACAGCACATTACTTAGCTGAGCTTGTTTACCTTAGCTATGCATGTGCCAAGACCACCAAGCGCACCTGAGTGCGCTTGGTAAAGACGAATTTAAATCTCTCCAACCTGTGAATGGTAACTGCCGCTGCTATGGACTGTCCATTCATTGGCATGACCTTAGAGTAGTTTAGCAAAACCGAAAACAACTTGTCAAAGCCAAAAGTAACTCTAGCTATTGGGAGGTCTCTTTGTTCTGGAGTGTTTGCGGGGAAGGCGCTCAACGATCTAATTTAGCCACGGGAATAGTTGTGCCTGTGGCCTTGGCTATAGTCTTCCCCTCTTGGTTAGTCAGTTTCATCTCGGAGATACCAACCCGCCGGCCACTCTTGACCACCCAGCACTCGGCGATCAGTTCGTCACCGATGCTGGCGTTGTTGACGAAGTGAATGTTGAACTGGGAGGCTATGCTGGGCTGGACTAAAGAATTGGAGGCATAGGCAAACGCTTGGTCGGCTACCGCCATAATCATACCACCGAAGATTAGACCGTTGAAGTTTTGGTATTCAGGCGCCAATTTCATCACTACTTTTGCATAGCCTGGGGTGAGTTCCACTATCTTCATGCTTAGGAAGCGGGCGATTGGCTCCCTTTCCTCTGCGAGCCTTAGTTCAGCTACATTGTCGGATGTGCTCTTTCCCACTCTTGGCACGTTATCCATAAATTCCTTTATTGGGTAAGTTCTCAGCCCTAGAGCTGTCCCTCATTACGCTTGAGAACGAAGTGTCTCAAAGACAAAATTAGTAGCGGTGGTGTGGCTTTCATTCTGCAGTTGGAAGAATGAATCTTTGTAGAAGACTAACACGCCTTGACTTTTTGGGCAAGCTCGGGAAAACTACCAAGGGAGTTCGCAGTGTTTTATCATCAATACAGTATGCTATCCAAAAATACCCTAGCGGGTTGAAGCCGCGACCAAGCACAGCCAGCCCCCACCGCTGTTGTGGCTTTCTTGTGGAAGAAATATCATCTTCCAGTGCTGATCGCGGGAACATTTGCAAAATCCCTGCTATAATATGTTCAAAGACTCGAACAACGGGAGGTGAAGATGTCTGTCTACCTTATGCTCACTACGCTAACTGATGAAGGCAGAAAAGCCATTCAGGAAGATCCTGAAATACTCAGGGAGATCAATAAGGAAGTTGAGCTTATGGGAGTCAAAATTCTGAGCCAGTATGCTCTCCTGGGGCAGTATGATTTCGTCAACATAGTTGAAGCTCCCAGTAACGAAGCAATAGCCAAGCTAGCAATAAGGCTCAGTGCCAGAGGAACTACCCAGACCCTGACATTGGCAGCAATCACTCTTGATAACCTTATTGATGCCTTGAAGAATAAGGAAAGTCCCTGGTAATTTGTTTCACATCGTATGCTCTGCCGCACTAATACCACGAGTCTACGCTGGAGTAGCCTGTATTGTCTGTGGCAAATTAGTTCTTAAGCTCAGCGTTAATGAGGTGCGTCTTGGAGACTGCATAATAAAATTTACAGGGACTTAATTCCGTTCACCTAACCTGCTGCGGGCAACCAAGCGTGCTTGGTGACGAATTACCATCTTACTCTTATCGCCGTCACGCTGTCGCGAGATGTGCGTTTGACAGCTAGACGCTATGCACGTATCATCCCTGTCAAGAAATACAGGGAGCTGATGTAGATTGTTATGATAGTGGAGATGAAAACGGGCAGCCCTCCAGAGGAAATAGATGAGGTGGTTCAGCGGGCTAAGTCACTGGGACTGGACGTCCAGTTTAATATAGGCACCGACAAAA
>JAIWBQ010000121.1:0-12820 GCA_048633745.1 bacterium | reverse complement strand
CTGGCCAAGCCATTGGGCCAAGATGTGTACGAGGTATCGAGTAAGGTCTTGGATCTGCTGCACTCCGAGATGTGCGACCATATTAGTGCCATGTTGCTATCAAAAGGGCTTAACATGGCTGAGTTTGCTTTAATGGCCTATGGAGGTAGCGGTCCACTGCATGCGTGGGGGCTGGAGCGGGGGCTTACCCTCGGCAGGGTACTGATGGTCCCCTGGGCAGCGGCTTTTTCCGCTTTTGGATGTGCTGCGGCTGAGTATTTCCATCGCTACGAGAGGGGGGTTACCTTCTTTGAAGCTCCGGAGATGGAAGATGGTGCAAGGGTCTACATGGGCATGGTTTTGAGCGAAGTATGGCAAGAGCTGGAGGAGCAGGCTTATGAGGAGATGGAGGCAGAGGGTATCCCACGAGAGCAGGTGCGCTTCAGACACTGGATATCTGCCCGGTATATAGGACAGGTGTCCACCTGGGAGGCTCCAGTGGAGAAGGGAAGGGTAGAAAATCTTGAGGATTTCTACAAAGTCCTCGACAGTTTTGAAAAGGTGTACACCACGATTTATCCTGCTGCCGCTCGCTTCCCTGACACAGGCTATCAAATCACCGAGGTTTCTGTGGAGGCGATAGCGGACAAAATTAGGCCCGTCATACCTAAGTATGCCCTTGGAGACAAAAAGCCTCCCAGGGAGGCCTATAAGGGGCAGAGGGACGCCTATATGGATGGGAAGTGGTTGCCATTCGACCTCTGGGAGATGGATTTACTGGAGGCGGGGAATAGGGTTGATGGACCAGCCATTATCGAACATACTATGACGACCATGGTTATTCCACCGGAAAATTATGTGACATTCGATGACCACAAGGTTATCTGGTATATGAGGAAGTAGAAAAGGTTAAGCATCGGTAGCGAGGCCGTCTCGATTTGGGGAAAGGAATTAGCCATAAGACTGCTAAATCAAATTAGAGAAGGCTTCCATGCAATTTGAAGATTGCCAATACAGGCTGTCTAAAAAGTCCGGTAGGAAATGAAGAAAAACATATTAAAGGAGGGAGATAATGTTAGGTCGGCTAAGTTCTGAAGAGTTAGCATCCCTGTATGATGAATCCAAGGAGAAGATGCCTCCAGAAGAGAGGGAGAGATGGCTTAATCAAAGGTTGGCGGAGCAAGTGCAATTTGCCTACAAGAATGCCCCGGCCGTAAAGGAGAAGCTCGATAAGGTCGGTGTTTCCCCTTCTGAGATTCGCACTATCAAGGACCTGGAGAAGCTGCCAGTGACAACAAAGGGCGATCTTGTAAGGCTACAGCAGGCAAATCCTCCCTTTGGAGGATTCTTGGCTGTGCCTGTCAGTAGCCTGACCAGGATTTATGTCTCTCCTGGTCCCATCTACGATGCCTGGGGGTTGGAACGCGTAAAGAACACGGTAAGGGGTTTCCTTAGATCGGGTTGGCCCAAGCCGGGTGATATAGTGCTGGTCTCCACAGCCTATCACATGGTTCCTGCCGGCTTGTTTTTGACTGATGTTTTAGATGCAATGGGGTGTACAGTGGTGCCTGCCGGTATAGGTCAAACCGAGCTTCAGGTCAAGCTCCTGCATGATCTAAAAGCTACTGTTATTTGCAGCTTCCCCAGTTTTACCATGACCATCCTGAAGAAGGCAGAGGAGATGGGGTATGACGTCCGAAGGGATTTGAACCTTAAATATACCACTGGTGGGGGCGAGAGGCATATTCAAATACTGAGAAAGAGCTTTGAAGAGGATTATGGCCTTACAGTAGGAGATGGCTATGGCACCGCTGACCTTGGGGAAGTGGCTTATGATTGTGGGAGAGGTGAGGGTTATCATTACGATGATGAGGCGGGCGTGGTTGAGATAGTCGATCCGGACACAGGGAAGCAGGTTGGTCCCCATCAAGTAGGGGAAGTGGTAGTGACCCTCTTCAGCAATGTTTACCCCCTGGTTCGCTTTGGCACCGGTGACCTAGCTTCCTATACCGATGAACCCTGTCCGTGTGGCAGAACAGCACCGAGGATCACCAGCATTCTGGGCATGGTTGGGGAGCATATCAGAGTCAAGGGGATGTTTGTCCATCAAAAGGAGTTGGATGAGGCTATGTCCAAATTCCCTGAAGTCTCAAAGTATCAGATGGTGCTCCGATTGGAGGATCACAGGGACAGGATAACCTTAAACCTTGAGGCTGAGCCTGGTGTCGATCGCCAGGCACTATCTGAAGCCATCAACAAAAGGTGTCAGGATGTATTCAAGCTCAGGATGGACAAGATAGAATTTTTGGTTAAGGGAACGCTCGCTGAGGACTACCAAAAATTTGTAGATACAAGGTGGGGGTGAACAGATAGAAGGGCTGAAGAGGTAGAGAAGGTTATCCAGAATGAGGAAGCGAAAGGGGAGGAGTTATACTTTGGGGGGATAGATATTTGGCCAGGCTTGGGATTGAGGAGGCGACTTTTTCTGGGGAGTCCCGGTAGATGTAAATGAAGGAGGTGCTAAGGATGGATAGGCTAGACGGGAAGGTGGCTTTGATTACTGGAGCTGGATCTGGAATCGGGCGGGCCGGTGCCCTTCTCTTCGCCGAGGAAGGTGCTAAAGTGGCTGTCGCCGATTATGTTCCGATGGGAGGGCAGGAAACGGTCAGGATGATCAAAAAGGCTGGGGGCGAGGCCATCTTCATTGAGGTTGACGTGTCCAAAGCAGCCGATGTGGAGAATATGGTCAGGACAACCGTGGACACATATGGGCGAATAGACATCCTCTACAATAATGCTGGTATTATGGGCACAGAGGCCCCTACCGCAGAAGCTACAGAGGAGGATTGGGACCGTGTCATTGACACTAACCTTAAGAGTGTTTTTCTCGCTTCGAAGTATACCATCCCGGTGATGCTCAATGGTGGTGGGGGTGTCATCGTCAACACTGCCTCCATTACAGGCTTCATCGGGTCCCCACGTCTGCCTGCTTATGGTGCCTCGAAGGGAGGAGTTATCCAGTTAACTAAAGCAATGGCTCTAGAATATGCTGACCGGAACATTCGCGTTAATTGTATTTGCCCGGGTGTGATTGAAACGCCAATGACAGAGACTGATGGACTGGCGCGTCGGACGGACTTTATACCCCAAAAAAGGGCAGGACGGGTGGATGATGTCGCTCGAGCTGCTCTGTACCTGGCATCCGATGATTCGTCATATGTCACCGCGTCGTCCTTGGTAGTCGACGGTGGCTGGACAGCACAAGTGCTAATGCCTTCAAAAGCGAAGTGATAGCTTTTCTGATCTCAGTCATACGGATGAGAGGGCTGATTGAGTTGGTGCCGGTGAAAGGGGAGACTGGCAATTGACATTATTGGGTGGGAAGGGATAGAATAGATTGTTTTTTGGTATGACTGATGTAAAACTGGGTTCAGGTGAGAGTTTTGAGAGCCTGCTGCGCAGATTTAATAAGCGAGTGCAGCAGGATCGTATTTTAGCTGAGGTTCGCCGCCGCAAATTCTATGAGAAACCTAGTGAAGAACGGAAGAGGAAAGAAGCGGTAAAGAGGAAAAAAAGTTCCAGGGGGCCAACAAGATGACGCTGAAGGATGAGGTGAAGGGGGCGCTTAATGAGTCACTCAAGCGGCAAGAGAGGACACAAGTTACTACATTGAGGTTAGTATTATCTGAAATAAAAAATGCTGAAATTGCTGAGCGAAAGCCTCTAGATGATAGTAAAGTGCTTGATATTATTGCTAAGGAAGCGAAACGCCGACGGGAAAGTATCGAGGCATTTAAACAAGGGAAGCGCAGCGATCTTGTAGCACAGGAAGAAGCAGAGCTTAATATTCTTATGGGCTATCTTCCCAAGCAAATGAGTCATGAGGAGATTATAGCTGTGGCACAGCAAGTGGTTGATGCAGTTGGAGCTGAAGGGCCAGGTGACAAAGGCAAAATTATGTCTCAGCTTATGCCTCAGCTTAAAGGTAAGGCTGATGGAAAAGAAGTCAGCGATGTAGTTTCACAATTGCTTACTACTAGCTAGATTTATGATGGTGCTCAGGGCTTTATGGTGGCGGTAAAATAATGCCGCCATCGTTTTTGTTTGCAGTATGAAATTTGGGGTCATCATTTTTCCTGGCACTTGGAGTGAGCGGGATTGTTATTATGCCCTTCATGATGTGCTGGGGCAAGAAGCTAATTATATTTGGCATAAGGAGACCCGATTAGCTGACTATGATTGCATCGTTCTTCCCGGGGGTTTTTCCTATGGGGATTATCTTCGGGTGGGTGCTATAGCTCGTTTTTGCCCCGTGATGGCGGCTGTGGAACAATTTGCCCATAACGGCGGGTTGGTTATCGGCATCTGCAATGGGTTTCAGATTCTGTGTGAATCTGGGCTTCTACCCGGAGTGTTGATGGCAAGCAGTCATCTACAATACCGATGCCAGTGGGTCAATCTTAGGGTAGAGAGCAATTATTCCTCTTTTAGTTCTAACTGTGAGAAGGGACAGATATTGAGAATTCCCATTTCTCACTATGAAGGTAATTACTATGCTGATGAAGCCACTCTGGAAGAATTGGAAACCAACCATCAGGTTGTTTTCCGCTATTCTACTCCCATGGGCAAGATAACCGAGGGGGCTAACCCCAATGGTTCTTTACATAATATTGCAGGAATTGTGAATAAACAAGGCAATGTATTGGGAATGATGCCTCATCCAGAGCGAGCGTGCGAGCCACTTCTGGGCAGCGCGGATGGTAATCTAATTTGGGGGTCGATTATTGAATATCTCCAAAGAAACTCTGGATAAAGTTGCTTTATCTGAAAAGGAGTATGAGCTCATTGTCCAGCAATTGGGAAGGGAGCCCGCGGAGGTGGAACTGGGAATGTTTGGCTCTTTGTGGAGCGAGCATTGTGGGTATAAGCATTCCAAGGCGCTGCTTAAGATTTTGCCTTCTCGGGGCAAACACGTCTTGGTTGGTCCTGGGGAGGAGAATGCTGGGGTGGTGGATATTGGAGATGGGCAAGTAGTGGTGATGAAGATGGAGTCCCACAATCATCCTTCAGCAATTGAGCCCTATCAAGGTGCAGCTACAGGTATAGGCGGTATTGTGCGTGATATCTTTACCATGGGTGCTCGCCCCATAGCCCTGCTTAATTCACTTCGTTTTGGTCCTCTAACTGAATCTCACAACCGCTATTTATTTAATGGGGTTGTTGCTGGCATTGCTGGCTATGGAAATTGTTTGGGAATACCTGATGTCGGTGGCGAGGTCTTTTTTGCCGATTGTTACTCAGCTAATCCATTAGTCAACGCCCTATGTTTAGGTATTGCTGAGAAAGATAAGCTAGTTGGAGCTACAGCTGGTGGCAAAGGTAACCTGCTGATGCTGGTGGGAGCTGATACCGGGCGCGATGGAATTTATGGAGCTTCAGGCCTGGCCTCGCGCACTTTCCAGGACGAGCAAGAGCTAAGGCCAACGGTTCAGGTGGGTAATCCCTTTCTTGAGAAGCTGCTCATAGAGGCTTGCCTTGAACTGGCTCAGACTGATTGGATTGTAGGCATGCAGGATTTGGGGGCTGCTGGATTGACTAGTTCTGTTGTGGAGTCTGTGGCTAGAGGGGGGGGAGGGGTGGAAATAGACGTACTTAAGGTGCCTCGGCGGGAGGAGAGCATGAGTCCTCATGAGGTAATGCTCTCAGAATCGCAGGAGAGAATGCTGGTAATTGTGAATAGAGGCTGTGAAAATAGGATAAAGAGCTTATTTGACCATTGGGAGCTTCGCTCTAATATTATTGGCCAGGTTACCGATAGCGGCTTGGTTGTGGTTAAGGCAGGGGAAGAAACTGTAGCTGAAATCCCGGTGAATTTGTTGGTCTCTCCGCCCCTTTATCGCCGAAGGAGCAAAAGACCAGCATGGCTTGCAGAGCTTCAATCTTTCGATGCAAGCATTATCCCTGATGTTAAGCCGAGGCAGTGTAACTCTACTCTGCTTCGTCTGTTGGCCTCTCCCAATATTGCCAGCAAGGAGTGTGTTTATCGCCAGTATGACCATCAGGTGATGGATAATTCTGTGGTTCTTCCTGGTGGCGATGCCGCTGTTTTGCGCATTAAGGGCACCAAGAAGGGTATTTCTCTGACTGCTGATGGTAATGGACGATGCTGCTACATTGACCCTTTCTTGGGTGGTGTTATTGCTGTGGCTGAGGCTGCTCGGAATCTGGTTTGTAGTGGCGCTGAACCCTTGGCTATCACTGATTGCCTTAACTTTGGCAACCCCGAAAGGGATGAGGTCTATTACCAGTTAAAGGAATGTATAAAGGGCATGGCGCGGGCTTGTCGGGAACTGCGAATCCCCGTTATAAGTGGTAATGTCAGCCTTTATAATGAGACCAAAGGCGAAGCTGTCTATCCTACCCCAGTTATAGGTATGGTGGGGATTGTGGATAATATAAATAGACACTGCACAATGTCTTTTAAGGATGAAGGTGATGTGGTATTTCTACTGAGCGGCAGCGAAGGCTCTCTTGACGGCAGCGTGGAGTCCCTTGGTGGTAGTGAATATCTACAATTGGTGCATGGTTTGGTAAAAGGAAAGCCAGCTATTGACTTAAGTTTGGAGAAGAGGGTGCAACGTTGTTGTCTGGAAGCCATAAAGCGGGGAATTATTAAATCAGCTCACGATTGCTCTGAGGGTGGGTTAGCGGTAGCTATCGCTGAGAGCTGTGTTGCTGGTGACATTGGCTTTAGTGGAGATTGGGAAGTGAAGGGAAGATTGGATTCAACATTTTTTGGAGAGTATCGCCCGGCGATTGTGGTATCAATACCACCTGATTCGATAGCTAAAATGAATAGGATAGCTAGGAGGTGGCAGGTGCCATTAACTTGGCTAGGTGAAGTTGGTGGCAAGAGGTTATTGGTGAAACGCTATATCGATCTATCCTTGGCTGAGGCGCAAAGAGCTTGGCAAGAAGGCCTGAAACGGCTATTAGTTTAGAAGGCTCTTTCTTTAGAAAAGAAAGGGTACAAGGAAGGTTCAAGAGAAAATGGCAGAAGCTTGTCCATTCCGAGGCATAAGGTATAATCGCGAGATAGTTGGAGATTTAGCTGCGGTCATCTGTCCTCCGTATGACGTTATTACTCCTGAGCAGCAAAAGCTTTACTGTGAAAAGAGCGATTACAATGCTATTCGCTTGGAATTTCCGCCGGTGCAACCTGGAGATAATGACGCAGACAACAAATACAGCCGAGCAGCTACTACCTTACAGCAATGGCTAAAGCAGGGAATCCTTGAGATAGATGATCATCCCGCCTTTTATCTACATGACCATTACTTTGATTACCTGGGAAAGAGAAGCATGCGACGTGGGTTGATAGCTCGGGTTAAACTTGAACCATGGGGCAGCGGCATATATCCCCATGAAGAAACAACTTCTAGAGATAAAAGCGATCGGTTACAGGTCATGCGAGCCTGCCGAGCTAACTTCAGTCCATTACTTTCCCTGTATCAGGACTCAAGACAAAAGATCGCCCCGATATTGTCTGAAGTAGCACAAGGTAAGTCAATAATCGAGATATCAGTTCCCTCCCCCTTGGTGGGAGAGGGTTGGGGTGAGGGTGGGGAAAGTCATATCGTTTGGGCGATAACTGACGCAAAATCCCAGCAACTAAGCCGGTTCTTATCTGCTCAAGCTCTTTACATGGCTGATGGGCATCATAGGTATGAAACAGCGTTAGAGTATCAGCGGGAGAGAACACGAGGGCTTTCATCGGTAACTGGAAAGGAAGCCTTTGATTACGTAATGATGGAGTTGGTTGAATTTTCTGACCCTGGACTGGTCATTTTGCCCCTTCACAGATTAGTGCGCGGTATAGCGCCTTCTGTTCTGAGCGAAGTGAGGAATCTACTTGAGAATTTCTTTACCCTGGAATTTGTGCCGTTAGCTACTGACAGCTATCAACTGACAGCTGACAGCTGTTTAGGAGTCTTAGGTTTGGCCCCCGAGTCTTTAGTTCTTCTAAAACAGCGTCCAGGTGTTTCGGTTGATGCCATGATGCCTGATAATAGGTCCCAAGCTTATAGAGAGTTCGGCATTAGTCTTCTTAATCATGTTATTCTGGATAAACTCCTGGGTGGAGCGAAGGGTCTGGACATTGCTTACACTGTGGATGTAGATGAGGACTGGCAGCGAATAAAGAAGGGGGAATATCAACTGGCTTTCCTACCGAATTCTCTGCAGTCAGGGGTGGTCAAGGCTATTGTGGATGCCAAGGACAGGATGCCACGCAAATCAACCTATTTTTATCCTAAAGTCCCTACCGGGTTAATTATTAATTCCACCGACCAGCAGCTATAGTTTTACTGCTTTAGCTGTGTAAATACCAGGAAGGGCCAGAATCTCGTGCAGTTGCTCTTCGGCGAGCGGTTCGTCCAGGGCTAGAATCATGAGTGCTTGGCCTCGCGGCTTAAGTCGAGATAAGTGCATAGAACTGATATTAATATCGGCTTTGCCGGTTATGTTACCGATGACACCAACAAGCCCAGGTTGGTCGAGGTGATCGCAGAAAAGGAAATAGCCTCCTGTGGGCACTATGTCCATCGAGAAGTCGTTGACCTGGACGATGTGGGGGGCATTGTCTCTAACTGTACCCGATATGATAGTGGTTCCTACGTTGGTATTGACCTTTAGGGTAAGCAAACTGGGGTAATTGTGGTAGACAGGCTCCTTTTCTTCGCTGATCTTCAAACCACGCTGAGTGATGATGAAACCGACGTTAACCAGATTGATTTTCTCTTCACTTACTGGTTCTAATAGACCGCTGACAATCGCTGTCTTGAGAGGGTTGCAATCATAATTGGTAACCTCGCCACTATACTTAATATCCAGGGAATTTATTTGCCCCTCCATTAGTTGACTGGCAAGACTACCAATGGTTGAAGCTACTTTTACGAGTGGTATTAATTCAGGGGAGATGTGTGGAGCGTTAACGGCATACTTGCTGAATTGCCCTTGTAGCACGGTCATAACTTCCTCGGCAATGTCTCTGGCAGCATAGCGCTGAGCTTCAATTGTGGAAGCGCCCAGGTGAGGGGTAACGATCACCCTGTCCTCTTGGAATAAGGGGCTGTCTATCATTGGCTCTTCGCTAAAAACGTCGAAAGCGGCACCGGCTATTTTTCCTTGCCTGATTGCTGTGATTAGTGCTTTTTCATCAATCAACCCACCTCGAGCAACATTGATAATTCGAGCTGTCGGCTTTACCTTTGCTAACTCCTTTGCTCCAATTAAATTCTTGGTAGCTGCTGTGAGTGGTATGTGCAGAGTGATAATATCAGCCTCTCTCAGAACTTGGTCTAAGGATACCAGGGCTACGTCGAGATGGCCGGCATAGTCTGCTGAGACAAAGGGGTCGTGGGCAATGACGCGCATTTCAAAAGCTTGTGCACGCTTGGCTAATTCGGAGCCTACATTACCCAGCCCGATAATTGCCAATGTTTTACCTCTAAGTTCAATGCCGACCAGTTGCTGTTTTTGCCATTTACCTGATTTGAGCTGACTGTTGGCTTGGGGTATATTACGTGCTAGGGCAAGCATAAGGGCAATTGTGTGTTCCGCAGCAGAGACAGTATTGGTTGTAGGGGTGTTAACCACCACTATGCCTTTCCTGGTAGCGGCATCAACGTCGATGTTGTCTGTGCCTACGCCTGCTCGACCGATTACCTTAAGTTCTTTCCCAGATTCAATAATTTCTGCTGATACTTGAGTGTCGCTGCGTACAATCAAGGCATCGTAATCGCCAATTGTTGCCTTTAGTTCCTCGGGTTTTAAACCTGTCTTAATGACTACGTCAGTATGGCAGCGAAGATATTCTATTCCTTCTTCAGCAATCGGGTCAGCAATTAAAACTTTCATCGTAACACGCTATCAGCTTAGTACGGACTGCTCCCTTATTTTCTTGCTTGCGGCAGAGCTTTGGCCAATGCCTCCAATACCAGCTTAATGTCATCGTCATACACAGAACCGAGATGGCCAATACGGAATATCTTGCCTGATAGCTCCCTCTGTCCTCCGGCAATGACTACGTCATGCTCATCCCTGAGTATTTGAATTAATTTAGGGATATCAATTTGCGGCGCAGAAACCGCTGTCACTGTGTCAGAAGCGTAATCCTCTTCGGGGAAAAGAGATAAGCCTAGCGACTTTATTCCGTCCCTGGCTATTTGGGCCACCCTGGCATGCCGAGCGAATATGTTAGGCAATCCCTCGCTTAGCATTAAATCCAGAGTGGCATTCAGGGCATAGAAAACGGAGATAGCTGGAGTCCAGGGAGTTTGCCCCTTTTGCAAATACTCCTTGGCTTTGGTGAAATCCCAATAATAGCGTGGCATTTTAGCTTGGGCATGAGCCTGCCAGGCTTTTTCGCTTACGCTAACCATGGCCAGCGCCGGAGGGACCATCCATCCCTTTTGAGAAGCGGTTACAACTATATCGCAATGCCAGTCATCGACGGGTAAGTCAATACAGCCAAGGCTGCTTATAGCATCAACCAAAAGAAGTTTATCGAATTCGTTGATTACGGCGCTTATTTTTCCAATGTCATTGGTCATCCCTGTGGATGTTTCGTTGTGGGTTACCAGCACTGCCTTAATATCGCCATCTGTCTTTAATGCCTTGTTTACTGCGGCAGGATCAAGTGGTTTCCCCAATTCAAAATTGAGGCGGTTTACTTGGGCGCCATATTGTTCGGCAATTTCGGCAAAGCGTTCACCGAAGAATCCGTTAGATACAGCCAAAACCTTATCACCCGGCGACAAAGTGTTGACAATAGCTGCTTCCAGGCCACCGGTGCCTGAAGCTGTGAGTAGGAAAACATCTCCTCTGGTCTGGAATACTTGTTTCAATTTCTCCGTTACTGAATTGAGAATTTTGGCGAATTCTCCACCCCGATGGTTTATCATTTGCCTTGCCATAGCTTGGAGAGCCTCAGGTGGGCAGGGTGTTGGTCCAGGTACACGCAGTTGCATCTTTTAAATCCCTCCTTGTGTTAATTGTATCCTGACAAAGCTGTGCTTTCCTATTTTGAGTACGCTGCCTTCGTTCGCAGTAATAATATTGCTTGAGATTTTATTGCCGTCTAGCTCGATTGCACCTTGGGCGAGTAGTCGCTTCAGTTCGCTATTACTCTTAACCAGCCCCTGTTTAACCAAGGTAGAGGCGATATCGAGCTGGTATAGCTCATCTCCATCGTGTCTGGCAGCGAAAATATACGTGGGGATTTCCCCTGGCATCTCCCTTTTTTGGAATACCTTAGCGAAGTATTCTTGTGCTTCGGTGGCTGCCTGTTTTCCATGGAATTGGTTTACAATCTCATGAGCCAGGCGTTTCTTAAGGTTCATCGGGTTAACTGAGCGGGTATTCAATTGTTCTCTGAATTCAGCGATTTCTTCATCTGGGACATCGGTTACTAATTCAAAGTAGTCCATAATAAGGGGGTCTGGAATGGACATTACCCTGCCATATATTTCCCCGGGAGCTGCGTCGATGCCTATTTGATTACCCAAGCTCTTGCTCATCTTTTGGCTGCCATCGGTGCCAACGAGAAGGGGGACAAGGAAAACTTGTTGAGGAGCTTGCCCCATGATTTGTTGGAGTTCTCTACCCAGGAGGCAGTTGAATTTCTGGTCGGTGCCACCAAATTCAACATCGGCTTGGATTACTACTGAATCATAAGCTTGGAGCAGGGGATAGAGCATCTCGGACAGGGAAATAGGATTGCCGGAGCTATATCTTTTGTTGAAATCTTCTCTAGCCAGGAGTTGTGCTATGGTGAATCTGCTGGTAAGTCTAATTACTTCATCCAAGGTGAACTTATCAAACCACTCGCTTTGCCATCTTATCTTCGTCTTAGTTCTATCTACTACTTTGAAGAATTGTTTTATGTAAGTCTGAGCATTTGTTTCTACCTGTTGTGGGGAAAGCATAGGGCGAGTGGCTGATTGCCCGCTTGGGTCACCAATTCGTGCTGTCCAATCGCCGACTATGAGAGTGACCTTATGGCCTAGCTCTTGGAATTGCCGCAGCTTTCTTAGCCCAACCACATGCCCCAGGTGGATATCAGGAGTGCTGGGATCGAAACCTTGCTTTAAGTTTAGGATTATTCCTGACTGCAGCAATCTTGCCAATTCCGGTTCAACGATGATTTCAGCCACTCCTCGCTTTAATATGAAGTTAAATCTAGAATCGATCATTTCAAATCTTCAGCTAAAATTGTTTCCGTCTCTTGAACATCTTTTCTCATTTGCACCTTTAGCTCCTCGGGGGAAGCAAAACGTTGCTCATCTCTTAATTTCTGCACAAATTCTACTCTAATCTCCTTGCCATATAAATCGCCTTCATAATTTAGCAGGTGAGTTTCCACCCGTTTTTCGACATCCCCAAAGGTGGGGTGGGTGCCAACATTGGTTGCTGCCGAAAACTGCTTGCCGTCTACTTGGGCCATAGTGGCATACACACCATTGCCGGGTAATGCTTGTTGCGGTTTTATATCCAAGTTGGCGGTGGGAAATCCCAGAGTCCTGCCACGTTTGTCGGAGATGATAACCTTGCCCCTAAGATAGAAATGGCGTCCCATTAACTTCTCTGCCTTTCTCATATCACCTTGGGCCAGCGTTTGGCGAATAAGAGTGCTGCTCACTATTTCACCATCAAGTGCAAGAGGAGGTATAGTTTCCACGCTAAAGTCCATTTCCTGCCCTAGTGAGCGGAGCAGATTGGCATTGCCTTCCCGATCTCTTCCCAGGGTGAAGTCAGGCCCCATTATAATGCCACGCATTTT
>JAIWBQ010000120.1:0-4177 GCA_048633745.1 bacterium | reverse complement strand
GCTACAGGATATGGAAGGGTCAATGTCCCCTTCGCCGATCGTCAGATTACGGAATTAACTTGTCATGCCAAAGGTGTGTCCACCCTCTTTCCCAATGTTAGAACAGCTATTGACATCGGAGGGCAGGATGCCAAGGGAATGAAGATAAATCAGGGCAATCTGGTCGACTTTGCTATGAATGACAAGTGTGCTGCGGGGACAGGTAGATTCCTGGAAGTCATTTCCGACGCCCTCGGCATCAAAGTGGAGGACTTGGGAAATATTTCCCTGAAGTCTACCAAGAAGGTAGAGATTAGCAGCGTGTGCACTATTTTTGCACAACAAGAAGTGATATCTCACCTCTCTGAAGGGACACCTTTGGAAGACATCGTGGCTGGGCTCCACAATGCTATAGCTGGCAGAGTAGTCAGGATGGTAAAAAGGCTGAAAATAGAACCTGATGTGGTGCTTACCGGCGGAGTGGCAAAGAATGTTGGGGTTGTTAAAGCTATCAGGGAGAATCTGGGATGTGAAGTTCTTGTCCCTGAGGATCCTTTGCTCAGCGGGGCATTAGGTGCTGCCATAGTGGGAAAGGAAATCGTCCTGAAGGCATTAGCAAGAGGTGAATCTCCCCCAAGGAAGGAGCGTCGCCTGGAGGAAGCTACTTTCTTCAATTGCAGGTGATGAGGTATGGCTTGGTTTATGGGCATCGACATCGGTTCAGCAACCAGTAAAGGAGTCATAACTAAGGACAATGACTTTTTCGCCTACCACGTGCTTCCTTCCGGGACTAATTATAGAACGGCAGCACAAAAGTTGAGAGAGGACCTTTTGGCAAAGGGAAACTTATCCCAAGAGGAGATAGCTTGCACTGTAGCAACTGGGCGTGGTGCAAACAATGTCCTTTTCGCTGACCGCCAGGTTGCCGATATCATCTGTTGCGCTAGAGGAATAAGTAGCATTTTCCCCTCAGTGAGAACAGTCATCGATGTCGAAGATCAATCTAGTCAAGTAATACGAGTAGATGAAGAAGGGCGAGTGATTAACTTCACCGTCAGTGAGAGGTGTGCTGCAGGCAGTGGGCGTTTTCTCCAAGTTATTGCCAATGTCCTTCGCATAGATCCTAAGGATATTGGTCCCCTTTCGCTCAAGTCTGAGAATCCCGTTATCTTTACCACTGGATGTGCTGTTTTTGGAGAAACAGAGGCTGTTTCTAGAGTAGCTGAAGGCACTAGCAAGGAGGATATCCTGGGCGGAGTTCACAAGGCTCTAGCAGGAAAAATCTCCGCCCTTGCTGAAAGACTTGGCTCAGAGGAACAGTATGCTATTAGTGGTGGCGGAGGCCTTGATATTGGACTTATCAAGGCTGTAGAGAAGAAGTTGGACATCCAGTTGCTAGTGCCCCCTCATCCCCAGCTTGTTACAGCCCTAGGTGCAGTCATAATAGCTGCCGAAAAATGTGAAAGCTATGGAGCAGCCGATATCGGTACCTCTTCCCAAAGCTGAATTTAAGGGAGGGTAAATCCCTTCATTGGATCTGTTGATAACTATAAGTAAGAAGGAGGTGACATCAAAATGACTTTTAAGGCAGTATTGGCGACTCCTGTTCCTTATCCCGGGATACCTCACGATGAAAAACTGTATAAAGAGAAAGGAATAGATTTCGCAAAGGTCATTTATAAAACAGATGAGGAAATCACTGCTGCAGCATCTGATGCTGATGCTGTAATAACCGGCGTTCTTAGCAGAAATGTAATTGAGAAATTAAGCAAATGCAAATTGATTCACAGTATAGGAATTGGTTATGACGCCATAGATATTAAAGCGGCGATTGAACACGGCATTTGTGTTTCCAGCCCAGCGGACTACTGCTTGGAGGAGGTATCAGACCACGCCATGGCTCTCATCATTGCGTGCGCCAGGAAAATCACTCGCCAGGACAATGCTGTTAGAGCTGGGAAATGGGACTCGGTGGGCAAGCCTGAGTTCCGCGCAAAAATATGGCCACCTATGTTCAGACTAAAGGGACAAACCTTAGGGTTAATTGGCTTCGGTAGTATTCCCCGCACTATCGTTCCCAAAGCCAAGGGATTTGGATTAAGAGTAATCACCTTCGACCCTTATGTGCCTCACGAAATGGGCGCAAAATATGGAGTAGAATTGGTAGAGCTTGACTATTTACTCCGAAATTCAGACTATATCTCTATGCACGCTGCCCTCACCCCACAAACTCATCACTTACTAGGGCTGGAAGAATTTAAGAAAATGAAGTCCACAGCTTACCTCATTAATACCGCTCGCGGATCTCTTATTGATGAAAAGGCGCTTGGTGATGCCCTTTCCCAAGGATATATTGCCGGAGCCGGGCTAGATGTTTTAGAAACAGAATCCGTCAGCCCTGATCATCCCTTGCTTAAATTTGATAATGTCATTGTCACCGCTCACGGTGCCCATTACTCTGAATCCTCCGCTTTGGAGATAAGACGACGACCTTTTGAAGAGATATCCAGGATTATTGATGGAAAGTGGCCTCGTTGTCTTCTCAATCCCCAGGTTAAGGAGAAATTTGTAAGCAAATGGGGGAAGATGCAGGAAGATGCTCCTTCCTCCTGAACGCTCGGTTACCGATAATGGTCCTATAGCAATAAGGGCTGTCCCCCCTCATTTCAGCAACGCATTGAGTTGCTTTGCCTCCTCATCGTAGCCCAGCACGCTTTGATTTCAATAATATTGCTGCTCAATGGCGTTTTCAATCAGTTCGATGCGCTTGGCCTTGCCCTTATCATCTACTTCAATGGCTACAACATCTATACGCCATAAAGAGGGTAGATTTTGATGAGTATCAATATAGGTTAAGGCTAAGGCAATGAGTTTTTCCTTTTTAGCCTGTGTTATTGATTCCTCAGGAGTGCCGAAGTCCAGGCTACGCTTGGTGCGAACCTCAATAAAGACAAGGCAGTCCCTTTGCTGGGCAACGATATCAATCTCCCCTCCACGGCAATGAAAATTTATTTCCCGAACCCGATAGCCCCGCTTTTTCAGGAATTTCTGGGCCATTTTCTCTCCTAGCTTGCCAACTTCTTGACGGTTCATCACATCATCCCTCGATAACCCCGGACAAGCTCTTAATCCTCTCTCGTCAAGGGAGAGGAAATTCGGCTTGGATGACCTCCTTTCCCTTCAAAGGAGGAGAAATTTCGCCTGCAATGACATTCCTGACAGGGGCAAAGTATAGACGATGAATTGGCGAAGGGCCAAACTTTTGCAGACTGGCGATATGTTCTCGTGTTCCATAACCTTTATGACTGGCAAATCCATAGCCGGGATAAACTCTGTCAAACTCCTCCATTATGTGATCCCTGGTGACCTTCGCCACGATAGAAGCGCAGGCAATGGAGAGACATGACTTATCACCCCTGGTTATCCCCCTTTGAGGAATAGGGCATTGAGACAGAGTTAGTCTATCGATAAGTAGAAAGCTGGGAGAGGAAGACAGTTTTTCTACAGCCTGCAACATAGCCAGTCTAGTTGCACTGAGGATATTTATGGAATCAATCACCTTAGAGGTAACGATGCCAGTGCCTACAGCCACAGCCTTGCTGTTAATCAAATCAAAAAGGAGCTCACGCTTCCTGGAACTCAATTCCTTACTATCCCGAACTAGCCCAAACCAGGGCAAACCCACAGAGTGAGGTAGGATAACAGCGCTAGCAACTACCGGACCAGCAAGCGCTCCCCGCCCAACTTCATCAATGCCAGCGATAAGCTCATAGCCCTGTAATTCGAGCTTATCTTCTTCATCAAAGTTTGGTGGCTGTGACATATTCCTGCGAAAATTAAAACGACGACTCAAAAGGCAAAACTCTTTCGTTTTTGCTTTGTGTTTTTGCATTTTTCATTCTAAATTTTCCCATTTGCTATGGTACCACCACCCAATACCTCATCACCCTCCTAAAACACGATGGCTTGACCTGGGGTAACTGCTCTCTGTGGCTTTGTAAAGCAAACCTCGGAGATTGCTTCGCCTTGCTCCCAATGTGAAGCTGGAAATAGCATAGCTTCGGCCGCTTTTGACTTGTAGCGTATCTTAGCGGTGATAGTGATATGCCCAGGCGGTAGTTCACCCACTACCCAGTTCAGCTTTTGAGCGGTTACTTTCCGACTGTAAAGTTCCTTTTCCTCGCCAAGAACAATCCTG
>JAIWBQ010000119.1:0-9233 GCA_048633745.1 bacterium | reverse complement strand
TGCGGAGGCTGAGATACATGGGTAACACTCATGGTATGGTTAGCAATGATACTGAATTACCGTGAGGAGTTACCAAGATGAGAAAGCCAGCCAGCTTCTATTTCTTTAAAACCAAGCCCATTGTCTTAAAGAATAGATATGAGCGCTGGAGAGGGGTGGCAGACCTTTTATATTTTACAACTGTGGTCAGCCAGCACAGCGATTTGCCCTTTTTACTTGCTTGTGTTATATTAGGAAAAAGGGTTTATTCGAGTGGGTTTTTACCCACTTTTTTATTAAATCTAAAAGTTAGGTTAGGGGAAAATGAAGACAGAGTTTAAAGCTGCAATCACTCAGCTTTCAGCTGAGAGAAACCTGCCTAAGGAAGCAATCTTGGCTGCCCTGGAAGCAGCTCTTGCCTCCGCATACAAAAAAGGTGCCCCCTCCCCTGACCAAGAGATTTTGGTAAAAATCGATCCCGAGGACGGGAAAATCAGATCTTACATACAAAAGGTTGTGGTTGACTCTGTTACCAATCCACATGGGGAAATCTCTCTGGACGAAGCTCAAAATTTACAGGATATGATTCAGGTTGGCGACATAGTGGAATCGGAATTTGAACCCAAGAATGCCGGACGTATCACCGCTCAAACAACAAGACAAGTTGTTCTACAGCGATTACGCGAAGCGGAGCACCGCACAATCTACGAGGAGTTTACTGATAGGGAAGGAGAGGTTGTCACTGGAGTAGTTCAATTTATTGACCCGAAACAAGTTTATGTCAGACTGAATAGAACAGAGGCAATACTTCCTCTGAGTGAACAAATACATAATGAGCGCTATTATAGAGGTCAGCGGCTTAAATTGTATCTCCTAGAGGTAGTTCGAATTGACAGGGGACCTCAAATAATAATGTCTCGATCCCATCCCAGTCTGCTACGTCGCCTTTTTGAGCTAGAAATCCCTGAAGTCCATAGTAGGGTTGTTGAGTTAAAAGCCATAGCTCGCGAAGCCGGACATCGAAGTAAAGTAGCAGTGTCAGCCCGCCAGGACGGTGTTGAACCTGTCGGTTGCTGCCTTGGACCACGGGGCGTCAGGCTACAAGGCATCATCAATGAGCTAAGTGGCGAAAAAATAGATGTAATTCAGTGGCATGCTGATCCCGGGGTGTTTATCTCTAACGCCCTTAGTCCAGCCCAAGTAGCAAGTATCAAAATCGACGAGGCAGCAAAAGTAGCTACTGTGGTTGTCCCTGATAAGCAACTCTCTTTAGCTATAGGCAAAGAAGGACAAAACGCTAGGTTAGCAGCAAGACTCACTGGTTGGCGAATTGACATCAAGAGTGTCTCCGCTGCTGAAGCGGAAAGGGCTGCTGCGCAAGAGTTAGAAACGGCATTAGAATTAGAAACAGCATTAGAAACGGTAGAGGAGGAGTCCATTGCACCTGAGCCTGTGACAGCAGAGCCAGTCAGCGAGCCAACTGAGCCTCTGGTCATTTTTGAATTAGAAGCTCCGCCTGAAAAGCCTAAAGAAAAAACGCAGATTCGCTTTGCTGAGGATATTTTACCCACCAGGACTAAGATAGGAAAACAAGGTAAAGAGAAGGATAAGAAGTTAGAGAAAGATAAAGTTAAGGGTAAGCGACAAAAGCAAATAGTTCATTTAGAGGAGGATGCGTACGAGGAATAAACATATACCTCAGCGTACTTGCGTCGCTTGTCGGCAGACTAAGGAAAAGAAGGAATTAATTCGTTTGGTGCGTGTTGAGAGTGGAGTTGTTGAAGTAGATCTGTCTGCCAGGAAGTCAGGCAGGGGTGTTTACTTGTGTCCTAAAAAAGACTGCTGGGAGCTGGCGTTAAAGAAGAATCGTTTGGAGTTTGCTTTGCGAATAAAGCTTAGTGATGATAATCGTCAGATTTTAATGAAATATAGCAATAACATGCCGGGGGAAGCCAAATTTGAAGAGTAATCAAGAAAGGAAAAGCACAATGTCAACTTCGCTGCAAGTTGAGCTCCCACCTTCTATAACTGTAAAGCAGTTGGCTGAGCTATTAAAAGTAGAGCCCGTAAAAGTCATTAAGCAGCTCATGCGCAACGGCATCATGGCTAATATCAACCAAGTCATCGACTTTGATACCGCGACCATGATAGCCACAGCCCTTGGATATAAAACTCAGCAAAAAGTAGAGCCTAGGGTCATACCTTCTCATAGGAGGGAAGGGGGGGGTAAGTTACAAATCCGCCCCCCAGTGGTTACCGTTATGGGGCATGTTGATCACGGCAAGACAACCCTCCTCGATGCCATCAGAAAAACTAATGTAACTGCTCATGAGGTAGGAGCTATTACCCAACACATTGGCGCCTACCAAACCATAGTGGATGGGCGCAAAATCACCTTTTTAGATACGCCTGGACATGAGGCTTTTACTGCCATGAGGGCTCGCGGGGCCCAGGTAACCGACATTGTAATCCTGATAGTTGCTGCTGATGATGGCGTTATGCCCCAGACTGTGGAAGCTATAGATCATGCTAAAGCTGCCGGAGTGCCCATAGTAATTGCTATCAACAAAATCGATAAGCCTGATGCTAATTCTGAATATGTAAAACAGCAGCTTGCTGATTTAGGTTTAATTGTTGAAGAATGGGGTGGTGACGTTGTTTGTGTTCCCGTCTCAGCCAAGCAAGGGCAGGGGATATCAGATTTGTTGGAAAACTTATTTCTTGTTGCTGACATATCGGGACTAAAAGCCAATCCCAATTGTGCCGCGGAAGGAGTAGTTATTGAAGCCAAGCTAGATAAAACTAAAGGCTCTTTAGCTACTCTCCTTGTCCAGAAAGGCACTCTCAATCCAGGCAATATTGTGGTAGCTGGCAGTACTTGGGGCAAAATCAAGGCTATCTTTGATGATAACGGAAACCGAGTTCGCAAAGCTGAGCCCTCAGCCCCAGTAGAGATACTGGGCATGAATGGCGTGCCAAAATCAGGAGATACTTTTACTGTGGCCACTGATGAGCGTCAAGCACGAAGCCTCGCAGACAAACAAAAACCTACTGCAACTCGTACTCCTCTAAGCTTAAGTGCTCTTTCCAGCCAAATAAGCGCTGGGCAACTGAAGGAACTCAACGTAGTTTTGAAGACGGATGTTGAAGGCAGTATTGAACCAATAAAAACCTCCATAGAACGATTGGGCACCGAAAAGGCAAAAACTAGAGTTATCCATGCTGCTAGTGGTAGCATTACAGAAGGTGATGTGCTTTTAGCTTCAGCTTCGAAAGGCATTGTTATCGGCTTTAACAGCCGTCCTATGCCTGGAGCAACACAACTAGCTGATGCAGAAGGAGTAAGTATTCAGCACTATGATGTAATTTACAAGCTAATAGAAGATATGGACGAGACCTTGAAAGGAATGCTTGAACCAACTTATGCTGAAGTGCTCAGCGGGCGTGCCGAGATAAGAGCCACCTTCACGAGCAGAAAACTGGGCGAAGTAGCTGGAATTTATGTCATGGAAGGCAAAGTATGGCGGGATGCTCAAGTCAAATTATTGCGGCAAAATAAGGTTGTTTGTGAATCTCGGATTTCCAGCTTGAAACGTTTCAAAGAAGACGTCACTGAAGTTGTTGCCGGGCTAGAATGCGGTGTAGGCATAGAAAAGTTTGCTGATTTTCGCATTGGTGACGTTATTGAACTTTATCGAAAGGAAAGAGTGAGCTAAATAACACACCACCATACCGAATTTTGCTGAAGATTCAAAATGCTTTTCATCACCCTGAATCGAAACTCCGAGCGAAGGGTCTAGAGACTTTATGAGGAGGCTCAAATGACTAGGAGGATGGAACGAATAGGCAAACTCATCAAGCAAGAAATCAGCGTATTACTTGAACGCGAGGTTAATGATCCTAGATTGAGTAATCTTATCTCAGTAACAGACGTTTCACTTTCACCCGATCTGAGGCAGGCCAGAGTGTTTGTCAGCATTTTAGGAGATGAGGAAAAAAAGCAAGATATGCTGGCAGGTTTCAACAACGCTTCAGGATTTTTGCGCAAGGAACTAGCTCCAAGGCTAAGATTGAAATGTGTTCCGAAACTCAGCTTCTATTATGATGATTCCATTGAGCGTGGGGCAAGGCTGCTCAATCTAATCGGGCAAGTTAGCAACTCTAAGTAGCCCTAATGCCCAAGTTTTTGCGACTTAGTCAGAGGATTGACGTCGCTATGTATAATGGGATACCTTAAAGGAGTATTAGTTAGGAGGAAGGAGGGAAAACAGATATGGGAACAATAAATGTAGCTATCGTAGGTGTAGGCAATTGCGCTTCTTCATTGGTTCAGGGCATTTACTACTATAAAGATGCTAAAGAGGATGAGTCCGTTCCTGGTTTGATGCATGTCAGTTTAGGAGGTTATCACATATCTGATATAAACTTCGTAGCTGCGTTTGACATTGACAAAAATAAGGTGGGCAAGGACTTAGCTGAAGCTGTTTTTACGCCACCCAACAACACTATTAAGTTTTGCGATGTACCTAAAACTGGAGTTATAGTTGAACGAGGTATGACCCATGATGGATTAGGCAAGTATCTCTCCCAAATCATTACCAAGGCACCAGGGTCAACTGCTGACATAGCAGGTATTCTTAAAGAGACTGAAACTGATGTAGTGCTTAACTACTTACCTGTAGGAAGTGAGGAAGCAACTAAGTGGTATATAGAGCAAGTGTTGACAGCTGGCTGTGGCCTTATCAATTGCATACCTGTTTTTACTGCTCGCGAGCCCTACTGGCAGGATCGATTTGCCGAGCGTGGATTGCCCGTTATTGGTGATGATGTTAAGTCACAGGTTGGTGCTACCATCACTCACCGAGTGTTAACCAGGCTTTTCCGTGACCGTGGCGTTAAACTAGAGCGAACTTACCAGCTAAACTTTGGTGGCAATACCGATTTTTATAATATGTTGGAGCGGGAGCGCCTGGAGTCAAAAAAGATTTCCAAGACCGATGCCGTTGCTTCACAACTTGACTATAAAATGAATCCTGATGATCTCTATATTGGTCCCAGTGATCATGTACCTTGGCTGGCTGACCGCAAGTTTTGCTACATAAAGATGGAAGGCCGCACCTTCGGCGACGTTCCCCTGAATTTGGAATTGAAAATGGAGGTGTGGGATAGCCCTAATTCAGCTGGAGTGGTCATTGACGCTATAAGGTGCTGCAAATTAGCTTTAGACCGTGGCTTGAGTGGAGCTATCGTGGCACCTGCAGCTTATTTCATGAAATCTCCACCAATTCAGTATTCTGATGACGAAGCTCACAGGAAGGTAGAAGAATTTATTGATGGTGAGGGGGAGGAGTTCCCCGTGACATTGCCAGAGCTGAGTAAAGAGCCCATCCTCAGATCAAGCTGAATGAAGGTTGGGGTACTAGCACACGTGTTTCAGCACCTCCCCAGCTATCGGCTCGAGTGAACGAGTACATCCTCGGAGTTTATAAAGAGGTGGGAAAAGAGCTAAGCTATTAAAGCCCTAGATTCTTTCCAAAAGGGCTCTGTGAAGAGAAGGTGAAATTTTGCCTGAAGTTTCTCTTTCTACCATGTGGGCTAAAGGTAGATTTAAGCACATGGCAGAATTTGTTGCCAAAGCCAAGAAACTGGGCTTTACTCGTGTAGAAGCAAACGCTTCCATTTCCCCACAAAAGCTTGATGACCTTATCAAGACCGCAATTCCCATTTCAAGCATTCATTCCCCTTGCCCCGCGACATTATCATCTAAAGGAATCCCAGTAGCTAACCTTTCATTAAGTTCCCTAGAGGAGAGCGAGCGACAGGAAGCTGTTAGCTTTGCCAAGAAAACAATAGACCTCGCCTCAAGCATAGGCGCCAAGGCAGTTGTTCTTCATATGGGTGAAGTGCCAGTGGATCTTAGTTTGGAAGATAAATTGCATCACCTTTACAATGAGAATTTCACAGGAACTAAAGAATATACTCAGGTTCAGGAAGAGCTTATTTATCAGCGTGCCTCTAAAGCTCCTCCCTACCTTGAAGCAGCAAAGAAAAGCCTCGAGGAGCTTAGCGAACACAGCCAGAAGCAAAATGTGATGCTGGGACTCGAGACTAGATTCTATCTTTATGAGATCCCGGATATAGACGAGATGGCGGAGTTGCTTAATGAGGTAGAAGGAAGATTGATAGGCTACTGGCACGATGTAGGCCATGCTGAAGTCAAGCAGCGACTCGGATTCACTTCCCATGAAGACTGGCTTTTACGTTTCAATCATGAAATGCTTGGCGTACACTTGCACGACGTCCTTGGCATTTCTGATCACCATCCCCTAGGAAAAGGAAACGTAGACTGGGAAATGGTGAGTAAGTATTTACCTCGCCAAGCAATAAAGGTTTGTGAAATTGCTGAATGGCACGAGGAGGAAGATATTCAAGGGGTGGTTGACTTCCTGCAAGAGAAGGGGCTTTTATAGTATATTGCATAAATTAGTGCACAATTGAGAATGCTGAAATTTGTGTGGCACACTACAATAAAAGGCGAAGACAGGTGGCAAGTTTAGCAGAGATTCGAAGAAGTATAGCTTCTCGCATTACCGATCCTATAGTTGGGATTTTGAGTAGAAGCAGGATAAAACCCAATGCGCTCACCTTTATCAACTTAGCCCTGAATATAGTTGCAGCCTATGTTATCGCCAGCAGTCATTTTATTCTCGGCGGAGTTTTGGTCTTGGCCTCGGGATTATTTGACCTCCTTGACGGAGCATTGGCTCGCCTTACTGGGCAGACTACAAGCTTTGGTGCTATTCTGGATTCTACAATTGACCGTATTTCCGAAGCAGCGGTACTCTGCGGTCTGCTAATCTGGTATATACCAAAAGAGGCCAAAATTGAAATTGTTCTTATTTTTGCCGTTTTAATTGGTTCCTTCCTGATTAGCTATATAAGGGCCAGAGCAGAGGGACTCGGGTTGCAATGTCAGGTTGGCTTGTTTACTAGGGCTGAAAGGGTTATAGTATTATCTATAGGTTTGCTAGTAAATCAGGTTTTTATTGCTCTATGTGTTCTAGCAGTCTTTAGCTATATTACCGTAGTTCAAAGACTGCTTTACTTATGGAAGCAGACGAAAGTTAAGGGTGGCTAAATGGCAGTTATTGTTATTGTAGGAGGTCAATGGGGTGATGAAGGGAAAGGGAAGATAGTCGACTTCCTGGCTGAGAGCGCAAAGATGGTAGTTCGCTTCTCAGGAGGTGACAACGCTGGCCACACAGTAGTTAATCCCTATGGCGAGTTCAGGTTGCACCTTATACCCTCAGGCATCTTTTATCCTCAAGTAACTTGTATCATTGGCAATGGTGTAGCTATCAATCCGGCAGTGCTTCTTGGGGAAATAGAGAACCTTCGAAGGCATAACATGGATATAAGTCGCCTCTTCATCAGTGACCGTGCACACTTGATTATGCCTTATCATACCCTTCTCGATGGATTGGAGGAGGAGAGGCGCAGCAAAGGGGCTTTGGGCACCACACGTAGAGGGATTGGCCCCGTTTTTGCTGATAAAGTGGCACGCTTAGGAATTCGCATTGGAGATTTACTACATAAAGACATATTTTTGAGCCGCTTAAAGTCAGCCCTCGAATTCAAAAACGATATTTTGACAAAAGTGTACCAAGCTTCGCCTTTGTCACTAGAAGAAATATATGAGCAATATTGCCATTATGGAGAGCAGTTAGCTCCTTTCATCAAGGAGACTAGCTCTGTGATTCACCAAGCGGTGACAGAAGGGGAGTTAGTTTTATTAGAAGGTGCTCAAGGAGCTTTGCTTGACCCTGACTTTGGCACTTACCCTTATGTGACTTCCTCTTCGCCCTTAGTCGGAGCAGGGCCTGTTGGAGCAGGTATAGGCCCGATGGAAATCAATCGGGCTGTTGGTGTATTTAAAGCTTATATTACTAGAGTTGGTGGTGGGCCTATGCCCACCGAGCTTAAGGATGAAATTGGTGAGCTTATACGGGAGAAAGCTCACGAATATGGTGCTACTACAGGAAGGCCGCGGAGGTGTGGTTGGTTTGATGCCGTGGCTGGCCGCTTTAGCAGTCAAGTAAATGGCCTCAGTGATATAGCTCTAACCCACCTTGATATTTATGATGATTTTCCCTCGATTAAAATATGCACTGCTTACAAATTCAACAACAGGGTCTTAGATTCTTTCCCCAGTGATTCAAGTATTTTAGAGAAATGCCAACCTGTTTATGAACAATTATCAGGTTGGCAAGAGCCGACCAGTGGAATTCGGGACTTTGAAAAGCTACCGACAGGGGCTCGTAATTATATAGCTAGGCTCGAGGCTCTCCTCTCCTGCCCCATCAGCTTTGTTTCAGTAGGAGCAGCGCGAGAGCAAGTGGTAAAAGTGAAACCTATCCTTTCTAACTAGTTTTGGTGGGGATAGGCAAATCAATCTTGTAGTCTTTCAACGTTGCCCGGATAATTTCGGCTGTTTTTTCATCAGGTTCAAGCAAAGGCAAGCGAGGTTTGCCCACGAGAAAGCCCAAATAATTCAGAGCATACTTAACAGGCATAGGGTTAGGAACAACAAACAAAGCATCTATCAAGGATAATAAATGGAGATGTATCTTAGCTGCTTCCTGAGCTTTGCCACTAAGGAATTTCTCCATCATATCTCTTATTTGGATTCCTACTAAATGAGAGGCAACGCTAATCACACCATAACCGCCCAAAGCGAGTATAGGTAAGATATCACCATCATTGCCACTATAAACTAAGAAATTGTGTCTGGTTCCTTGTATAATCTTAGCTATCTGATCGAGGTTGCCACTGGCTTCTTTTATACCTATGATATTATCAATTTGGCTCAGCTTAATTACCGTATCAGCAGCGATATTAGTAACTGTGCGTGACGGTACATTATAAATAATGCAGGGTAAGGTGGTAGCCTCAGCAATGGCTTTAAAATGCTCAAACAAGCCTTGCTGGGTCGGCCGATTATAATAAGGAACTATTAAGAGGCAGGCATCAACACCAATCTCCTCTGCCTCTTTGGTTAATTGTTGACTTTCTCTAGTATTATAGTTGCCTGTGCCAGCCACCACTGTTCCACTATTAGCTACCACTGACTTGATTTCAGCGAAAAGTCGTAATTTCTCCTCCCTGCTAAGGGTTGGGGTTTCTCCAGTAGTGCCGGAAACTACTAACCCGTCGCTGCCAGAATCCAGTAAAGATTTGGCTAATTTCTTAGCTTG
>JAIWBQ010000118.1:0-3142 GCA_048633745.1 bacterium | reverse complement strand
CGAAGCTAAATTTTGATTCCATCCTACTCCATCAGCATTATAGTGTTTTGGCTTGTTTTTGTTGAAGCTTCCTCTCTGATACCTGCTGGCTTTATACTGCCTTAACTAATAAAATAACATTGATGACTGTAACACCACTCAGACAACAGTATCTCAGGGTTAAGCAAAGGTATCCTGGGGCGATAGTTTTCTTCAGGCTGGGCGACTTCTACGAGACCTTTGACGAGGATGCCAGGGTCGCTTCGCGAGAGTTGGATATCGTCTTAACCTCCCGTGAGATGGGCAAGGGACATAAAGTGCCCATGGCGGGGATACCTCACCACGCTCTGGATAACTATTTGGCTAAGCTCATTACCCGAGGTCATAAAGTGGCCATTTGTGAGCAACTTAGCCCGCCGGGCAAAGGACTGGTGGAGAGAGACGTCATTCGGGTAGTGACGCCGGGGACGGTGGTCGAGCCCAATCTGCTTGAGAGTAAGAGCAATAACTATCTGGCTAGCATGGTTGTTGAAGGCGAGGAAGCGGGAATTGCCTATGTTGATATAACCACGAGCGAGTTTGCTGCGACCCAACTTCCCGCCGACAGGATTTTCCCTGAATTGGAACGCCTTCAGCCCAGTGAGGTCCTTATTTCTGAGGATGCTGACGATTATGCTCAATTGCCATTCACTATAAGCCGACTCGATGACTACTGGTTTGAATTGGAGGTAGCTCAAGAAGCTTTGCTGGAACATTTCAGCGTTGCTACCCTGGAAGGTTATGGCTGCGCCCGCTTGCCTTTGGCTATAAGGGCCGCAGGCGCATTAATCCATTATGTCACAGAAACGCAAAAGGAAACTCTGCCCCAACTAACTAAGCTCGCTAGCTACTCTACAGATTCCTTTATGACCCTCGATGGTCAGACCATCCGTAACCTGGAGCTCTTTCAGGGTGGCAGATGGGGAGAATCTGGTAGCTGTCTTCTCTCCATTATTGACCTGACCAAGACGGCTATGGGCGGCAGGCTGCTCAAGAATTGGCTAGGGCACCCCCTTCTTGATATTGCCAGCTTGAATCGGAGGCAAGAGGCGGTTGCCTGGTTTCATCAAAATAATCTGGCCCGGCAAAAAGCTATGTCCCTTCTGGCAGACATAGCTGACCTGGAAAGATTGGTTAACCGGGTGAGGAGCAGCAGAGTTATACCCAGAGAGCTGATAGCACTTCGTGATAGCTTAAAAAAAATACCTGAGCTGAAAAAAGCAATGGAAGCCGCGAGTCCCATAGATTGGCTAAGCCATGAATTGAAACCTTGCCCCGATGTTGTGGACTTAATCTCCCGGGCTATCGCCGATGAGCCGGGAGATTTCGAGCAGGGTGGCGTGATACGGGAAGGTTTTTCCCCTGAGCTAGACGAGATTCGCCACAGCTCAAAGGATGCCAAGCAATATTTGGCCGGTCTAGAGCAGAGGGAAAGGCAGCGCACAGGAATTAAATCCTTAAAGGTAGGCTACAACAGGGTGTTTGGTTATTATATTGAGGTATCTCGGACCAACCTTAGCCTGGTTCCCTCTGACTATATCCGCAAGCAGACCCTGGCAGAAGCGGAACGGTTCTTCACCCCCGAGCTTAAGGAATATGAATCGTTGATTCTTAATGCTCAGGAGAAGATTGCTGACCTGGAGGCTGCCATTTTCCGACAAGTTTGCCAACAGATAGGTGCTGCTGGTGAGCAAATCCTGGCGACTGCTAGGGCTATTGCTCAGATTGATGTATTTTGCAGCCTTGCTGAGGTAGCAGTACGCCACGGCTACGTTAAACCAACGTTGACCAATGAGGACGTTATAGATATTAAGGGAGGGCGCCATCCCATAGTGGAACAGAGCATAGGCAGTGATAATTTTGTTCCTAACGACACTTATTTATGTAATAAGGACAATCAACTTATCATACTCACCGGCCCTAATATGTCAGGGAAATCCACCTATCTCAGGCAGGTAGCCTTGATTATCCTCCTAGCTCAGATGGGCAGCTTTGTTCCTGCCGATTCGGCGAATATTGGAATTACTGACCGTGTCTTCACCCGCATTGGCGCTCAGGAGGATTTAGCTGCGGGGCAATCTACTTTCATGGTGGAGATGACTGAAACGGCAAACATACTCAATAATGCTACCCCTCGCTCTTTTATTGTTTTGGATGAAATTGGGCGGGGCACAAGCACCTACGACGGGCTTTCTATTGCATGGGCGGCAGCCGAGTTCCTCCACAATCACCCCAATCTTGGGACAAAGACCCTTTTTGCTACTCACTATCATGAGTTGGTGGATCTGGCTGATGTCCTGCCCAGGGTGAAAAACTTTAACGTGGCGGTAGCGGAGGAAGGAGATAAAGTTATCTTTCTACACAAGATCATCCCTGGAGGCACTGATAGGAGCTATGGCATCCATGTAGCTCAGCTGGCTGGCCTGCCCAAATCGGTGATTGTTCGGGCGCAGGAAGTTTTGGCTGAGCTGGAGAGTCATGCTGCCAAAAAGAGCAGAGTCCCCCGGCACAAAGCAGCGCTTCAAATTTCCCTTTTCTCTCAAGATTCCTTGCTAGCCGATGAGATCGCCAAGCTTGACATCGATTCTATGTCCCCACTAGACGCAATTACCAGGCTTTACGAGCTCAAGCGAATGGCTCAGGAGAATAAAAGAGCACTGCCCTGATGGAATGGTCATACAGTGAAGCCATGAGAGCCACCCCGGGGAAGTGCGGGCAATTATCCCAGGTCGCCGGGTTTCTCGGGATGTGAGTAGGGATGCCTCAGCATAGTCGTAGCTTCTGGCGCTTGCCAAAATTGCTGCTGAAGTTGCTTCTGCGCTTTGCTATATATCTGAATAAGTTGATCCTCCATGGCATAGTCAAAGGGGTCACCGAGGCTCTTCTCCACATCCCCACCAAGTTGTAGCGGGTTTTCCAAGTACCACCTCACCGCCAACTCCATCCCTTTCTCTACAGGCACTACATCTCGGTATCCGAGCTGTTCTTTGATCTTGCTAATATCTACTACCCGATGATATGGAATCAAGGCATGGTTGGGAGTATGGTTAAAGTCGGTGCGGAGCATGTTGAAAGGTATTTCTATAAATTCGAATTCATGGTTCATTACTTGAGCAACAAGCCT
>JAIWBQ010000117.1:0-2064 GCA_048633745.1 bacterium | reverse complement strand
ATTCGGAAGCGACGATAATGAGCTGGTTTGGGCAAGCCCTTTTCCAAAACAACCATGCTGCCCACAGCCAAAGTGCCCCGAATATTAGAAATATCGTAGCATTCTATTCTCAATGGCATTTTGGGCAGACGAAGTCTGTCTTTCAGCTCTTGCAAGCTGGAGGCTATAGCCTCTGCTCCCATATCCTTAGCTTGGGCCAACTGCAGACCTTTAACAGCATTTTCAGCCACTGTATCCACCAGCTTCTTTTTGACTCCTCGCTGTGGTACCTGAAGTTTTACCATGCTCCCTCTCCGTTGCTTGAGCCACTCAGAGAGTGACTGATGTTCATCCAGCGAGTGCTGAAGCAATATCAGCGGTGGGATATACGAAGCCGAGGCATAGTACTGTTTCACAAAACTTGTCATTATGTGATTGGGAAGCTCATCATAGGCTCCCTCCATAGTAAAATGATCCCGCCCAATAAGTTTGTTATTACGAACAAAGAAGACCTCCACATAAGCCCGCCCTTCATTTTGTGCCAGACCAATGATGTCCTGCTCACCCCTTAATGTCACAGCAATCTTCTGCCCCTCTATAACTTTCTCTATTGCTCGAATTTGGTCGCGAAACAAAGCTGCCCGTTCAAACTGAAGCTGCTGGACCGAGGCTTTCATCTTATTGTTTAATTCACGAAGGACTAGCTCCTGTTTGCCCTCTAAAAATCGAATAACCTGGTTTATCAGCTCCTGATAGTCCTGTTTGTCCGCCGCGCCAATACAGGGCCCAAGGCAGCGGTGAATATAATAGTCAAGACAGGGTCGCTTATCTTTACCACTGATGAGCCTGGTGCAACTACGAAAGGGAAAGATTTTCTTTATCAACCTTAAAGTCTTGCGTACTGAGCCAGCACTGGCAAAAGGCCCGAAATATCTAGCTCCGTCTTTCTTAAAACGGCGAGTGATGTAAACGCCAGGCCAATCCTCATTAATAGCTATCTTGAGGTAGGGAAAGGTCTTATCGTCTTTAAGGCGCATATTGTATCGGGGATGATGCCTTTTTATCATATTACATTCCAGAATAAGCGCCTCTTGCTCAGAGTCGGTAACTATAAACTCGAGATCATATATTTTTGACACTAGTTGCTGGATCTTTGACGACAGGCTGCTGGGGGCAGCAAAATAACTTCTTACCCGATTGCTCAGATTGGTACCCTTACCTACATAAATAACCTCGCCTTCCCTATCCTTGAATAGATAGACTCCAGGACATGTTGGCAAGATTTTCAACTGCTGTTCTAATTTTGCTGATTCCACGAAAAATTTATTGTAACAAGTGGCTTGCATTGAGGCAAAAATCACCCGTGTATGTTAATATGTTAAAATAAGCATGATGGAACAAGATATCGATACCTTCCTGGAATATCTGACTAAAGAAAAGGGCCATTCGCAGAATACCATAGCTGCTTATCGTAATGACTTGAACCAGTTGATGGCTTTTATCACGGCAGAGAGGATGAAAGGCATAATCACGTCCTATGAGGAACTTCTGAAGAGCTATTTGCTTGGGCTCAGAGAAAAGAGATACTCTGCAGCAACAACGGCTCGCAAAATAGCTTCAGCCAAATTATTCTTCAAATTTATGGTTGATTCAGGAAAATTAAGGGAGAATCCGACACAGCATTTGCTTTCTCCTCAAATTAAAAAACAGTCACCTAAGTTCTTATCTCCATCTGAGTACCAGACTTTGCTCGCAGAGCCAGCAAAGTTATCCACCCCGGAAGCTAAAAGAGACGTGTTAATGCTGGAATTGCTTTATGCCACTGGCTTACGCGTAAGCGAATTAGTATCACTAAATGTTAAGGATATTGATTTGAAGCAAAATTGTGTCCACTGCGCTCATGGTAGGTCTAAAAGACGAATTCCCTTTGACTCTCGCTTAAGCCGGTTGTTGAGAAATTTCCTGGAGAATGATCGGCTGGATTTATTATATTATGAAAAGGAACAGGCGCTATTTCTTAATGGACGCGGCATGCGCCTTACTCGGCAGGGATTCTGGCAGAGAGTCAAAAATTACGCCTCTAAA
>JAIWBQ010000116.1:0-6138 GCA_048633745.1 bacterium | reverse complement strand
TCAGCTCTCTGCTTTCCCAGCCTGCTTTGTCAGCCAGTATTCAATACTGTCGGCTAAAGCCAGCCAACTGGCTTCGATGATGTTGGTTGAGCTACCCACAGTTCTCCAACGCTCTTTGCCATCGCTGGATTCGATAAGCACTCGCACTTGTGAAGCGGTGCCGGCAGTTTCCTCAAGGATACGCACCTTATAATCAATGAGAGTCACAGCAGTCAAGTCAGGATAGAATTGAATCAAAGCCTTACGCAGAGCCTTGTCAAGGGCATTGACCGGGCCATCACCTTCGGCGGCTGTATGCACTATTCTATCACCCACCTTAACCTTGATAGTGACTTCTGATAATGGCTCCTCTTGACCCCCGCTGCGGGGAGGACGGCGGCGTTTCTCTACCACCACCATAAAGTCAACTAGCTCAAAAGGTGGTTGATAGTCAGGTTGAGCCCGGTGAAGCAAAAGGGCGAAAGAAGCTTCAGCAATATCATATTGAAAACCCTGTTTCTCTAACAGCTTAATTTGTTTCAGCACCTTCTCAATTTCCCTGCCTATGGGAATAGGTAATCCGCGCTCTCTAGCTTTAAAGACAATGCTTCCCTTCCCCGCCAGTTCGGAAACGACAACATGAAGATGATTTCCTACTAGCTCCGGATTTATATGCTGGTAGCTGCCTTCCCATTTCATCAAGCCTGAAACGTGAACCCCACCTTTATGGGTAAAGGCATCATCGCCCACATAGGGAAGCCGGTTATAATGAGGCAGGTTAGCTAGCTCTGATACATAGTGAGAGACATCGCTGAGCTTACTTAGCTGCTCCTCGGTAACACAATCAACGCCCATCTTGAGTTGCAGCGTGGGAATTACAGAGCAAAGGTTGGCATTGCCGCAGCGTTCACCATAGCCATTAATAGTCCCTTGAACCTGACTAACCCCCACCTCAACAGCAGCCAACGAGTTAGCCACAGCAAGCTCAACATCATTATGAGCATGGATGCCCAGAGGAATGGAGGTCACCTTTTGAACAGCTTTAATAGCTCCGACTATTTGTTGAGTTAAAGTGCCGCCATTGGTATCGCAGAGAACTATACATTCGGCGCCAGCTTTGGCCGCAGCCACCACTACTTCCAACGCATATCTGGAATTACCTTTATATCCATCGAAGAAGTGCTCAGCATCGAAGAAAACCTTAAGCCCCTCCGCACTAAGGTAATCTATAGAATCCGTGATCATGTTCAGATTATCCTCTAATGTTGTTTCGAGAATCTGAGTAACCTGCTTATCCCAAGCCTTTCCCACAATAGTGACCACCTTGGTTTTAGCCTCCAACAGCGATTGAAGGTTAGCATCCTTATCTGCTTTACAACCCGAGCGTCTGGTGCTGCCGAATGCAACCAATGTTGAGTGAATCAAGTTCAAATTCTGTGCCTGGGCAAAGAACTCGGTATCTTTGGGGTTAGAGCCAGGCCAGCCGCCTTCGATGAAGTTGATACCCAACTCGTCTAACTTAGCAGCAATCTTCAGCTTATCCGCAACAGAAAAAGAAATCCCTTCCTGCTGGGCACCATCTCTCAAAGTTGTATCATAAAGCTGAATCTCTGCCACTGAAACCTCGCCTACTCAATTTCATTTCTTTAGACTCACTACCACTTCAAATTGTTCGGCTTCTAGTGTGCACTCATAATGATCTGCCAATCATCCGCGAATACACCATCCCTTTTCCGATACTGGTTCTGTTTCGAATTTCAAGAGCAATCTCCACTGGTGACATTGGACGCGCTGCACCTTTTAGAACCCCTCCCATTGCAGCCCACAACGTTAATTTACTTCTCGTCATTCGCAACCCTCCTCAATATGTTTTGCAATCAATTCTCCCATTTCCTTTGTTCCCACTCGAATTTTGCCCTCCGACATTATATCGTAAGTCCTATAATCCTGTTCTAAGGCAGCAAGGGCTGCATGCTCTACAGCCTGGGCTTCAGTTTCCAGCGCCAAGGAATAGCGAAGCATCATAGCTACACTAAGAATGGTGGCAATGGGATTAGCGAGGTTTTGGCCCGCTCGACTTGGAGCACTGCCATGAATTGGCTCATACATCCCAAAGGTTTTCCCTCTAGGAATTCCCGCCAGGCTGGCTGAGGGGAGCATCCCCATGGAGCCAGCTAACATTGAAGCCTCATCGGTAAGAATATCGCCGAACATGTTTCCGGTGACCAGAACATCCAAATCGGCAGGGCGCTGAATAAGTCTCATTGCGCAGGCATCAACCAGCATGTGTTGAAGCTCAACATCGGGATAATCAGCAGAAATTTCCATGGCAATCTGTCGCCATAATCGCGATGACTGAAGAACGTTAGCTTTATCCACCGAAGTTAGCTTTTTACGCCGACTACGAGCTAATTCAAAGCCAACCCTTAGTATTCGTTCAATTTCTCCTTCAGAGTAAGCTAAGGTATCAACAGCCTGTCTTCCCTCTGGAGTTTGCCACTGCCTTTTGGGCTGACCAAAATAAAGCCCGCCGGTAAGCTCCCTAACAAATATTAAGTCAACTTCTTGAA
Source organism: bacterium (assembly GCA_048633745.1). Taxonomy (GTDB): domain Bacteria; phylum Chloroflexota; class Dehalococcoidia; order GIF9; family AB-539-J10; genus JAIWBQ01. The sequence continues at coordinate 3,589 of JAIWBQ010000116.1, read as the reverse complement.
TCACCTCAGGCTTAAGAGTCGTAGAATTGACTAACATAGGTAAAACCTTCACCGGGCGTAAATTGGCAAACAGCTTTAACTCCTTTCTCAAGGCCAAAAGCCCATCTTCGGGATGGACCGTGGCTTCAGGATCATCCCATTTGGGACCACCAACCGCACCTAGCAACACCGCATCACATTGTTTACACATGTCCAATGTTTCATCGCTGAGGGCTGTACCTAAGACATCTATGGCAATGCCACCTATTAGACCATTGCGGAGGTAGAAGCGATGCCCGAATTTCTCACCCACAGCCTGTAAAACTTTTGTCGCCTCAGCTATAACCTCAGGTCCAACGCCATCGCCAGGTAAAACTGCCACATCAAATTTCATTCTATTTACCTCTCATTCTTCGCCATTTGTCATTCTGAGCATAGCGAAGAATCTTTCGCATGGCTCAAGATGGCAGCTAAACATCTTGTAATCTATTCTTAGTATATTCGATCAGCCCTCCAGCATTGATGATGCCCTTCATAAATTCAGGATAGGGATTGGCAATAAACTTCTTATGTTTGAAGATATTATTGATTTCACCGCTGGACAAATCCACTTCTAAAATATCACCAGCTTCTGTTTCATTTACTGCTTCAGCACACTCCAAAAGAGGCAAGCCAATATTTATAGCATTACGGAAGAAAATGCGGGCAAAGCTCTGGGCAATAACACAAGATATGTTAGAAGCCTTTATGGCTAAAGGAGCATGCTCCCGAGACGAGCCGCAGCCAAAATTAATGGTAGCAACTATAATATCTCCAGGTTCAACTTTAACTAGAAACTCAGGATCAATATCTTCCATACAATGCTTCGCTAACTCACTGGGCTCTGAAATATTGAGATAGCGTGCCGGAACGATAACATCAGTATTAACATCGGCGCCGAATTTGTGAACCTTACCTTTCAACTTCAAACTGTTCCCCCTTTTTCTAGAGCTTCTTATTATATATTTGCTTTGCCCTCTTTGACTAGGAGAGCAAACGGGGTAGTAGTATTTCGGACATAGATAAAACCTTTAGTTCGCCTTTTTGCCAGCTTAACATATCCTCCAAGATTATGTCTCACTTGAGATTGTCGCTATTGAATTACGGAATGATTTCTTTGTAGCTTGGGAGCTGTATTTCCTATTGAAGTCAATTAGTATTTTGGGAATTGTTAACTTCCCCGGCTTTTAAGTAAAAATAATGAGAATTGGATTCATCTCTGATACTCACATCGCTTCCGGGTTGCTACGCTCTCCAATCCTGGACACAACGGGTTTCGTTTTGGCAAATTGCCTGGTTATGCCCCGATAAGCATTACTCCTTCGCAAATTCTGCGCATGAGCCACAGATACCCGCGAGATATTATCAAACTCTGTGTATCCATAAACCTCGTATCCCCGCTCCATAATCCTCCTCGTGGCCGGTCCACTTATGTCTTTGCCCATAACATAACATCCGCTGGGACATACTTCCTGGGGAATCGGTGCCTTTGATATGGTGCTTGCTTTATTCGTCCCATTCGGTTTGTACTGTGTTATTGGCCGTGACTCCTGTGAGCGGGAATACCCCGCAACCCTCTCGATATATCGCCGTTTTACTCCTTTCTCCGCTCTTTTGAGCATATGAGAGCTAAACCTTATCAGCACCTCCTCTATCCAATCGTATTTCTATCCCACAGCTAGCGCTCTGAGCTCAAGCGCCTCACTCCCCTCCAGAAATTCTCTGCCTTGTTCGATTGTTCATAGATTCCTATCGTTCATGATCGGTCGCATATCCCAATCATAAACGAGTTGCCCTAATTTCTCAGGCTCATCTTGCGCTAGAAATCATGCCTCCCTCCAGACTCATCTTGTATTGGAAGAGAGTAAATATTGACAAATTTAAACCGCCTCTATAAAATTGCCACGTTAAGAACTGAATAAGGGAAAGGCTGAGAACAGGACTAGTACAGCTGAAGGCGGAGTTCAGAGAGTCGGGTAAGGTGTGAGCCGATGCTTGCGCGAAGCTGGAATGGACCTGGGAGCTGCAAACCTAAAGGCTGTTACGCTTAGTAGGCTTTGTCGCACAGGGCAGCGTTATCATAGCCCAGGGTATCGCTCTGAATTGAGCCGTACCTGAGAAGAGATGGTCTGAGAAGACCGAAATAGGGTGGCACCGCGAAAGTTAAGCCTCTCGCCCCTTGGGTGGGAGGCTTTTTCAATTATCAGGGAGATGGTATGTATTATCCCACACTAGAAGAGGTTCGACAACTAAAGAAATACGGCAATCTGGTACCAGTTTACCGTGAGATTCAGGCTGACATGGAGACGCCCGTATCCGCTTATCTCAAGGTAGCTCGTGGCAATTACTCCTTCCTTCTGGAGAGTGTTGAGGGCGGAGAGCGCCTGGCTCGCTATAGCTTCATTGGCACCGAGCCCTCCCTCGTCTTAAAGACAGGAAACGAGAACCCCGTTGATCCCTTGCACCTGGTAGAAAAGAAGCTCAGTCAATTTCATCCGGTGTCGATTGCTGACTTGCCTAGATTCCACGGTGGCATGGTTGGCTACTTGAGCTATGAGGTTGCTCGTTACTTTGAGAGCCTGCCCTCTCCCGATCATGATTTCCAAGGACTCCCTGAGTCTGTGCTAATGCTAGCAGATACCCTCCTTGTTTTCGACCACCTCACCCACAAAATCAAGGTTGTCTCCCACGCTTACCTCGATAGCGATATCGAGGCGGCGTATCTTGAAGCAACTCGTAAGATTGATAGCATGGTAGACAGGCTGGAGCAGCCGGTTCATTCTGAAGCTTCAAAGAGTGCCCCACCCGTTAGGTCTGATGTCTCCTCCAACTTTTCCCAGACAGAGTTTGAACAAGCGGTATCTCGAGCCAAGGACTATATTTATGCAGGTGACATAATTCAAGTTGTTTTGTCGCAGCGGTTGGCGAGACACACTGAAGCTGACCCCTTCGCCATATATCGGGCACTGCGTTCCGTAAATCCCTCCCCATATATGTACTACCTTCAACTGGGCGACTTCCATATTGTAGGAGCTTCTCCTGAGCTTCTGGTGCGAGTGGAGGATGGCATAGTATCCAATCATCCTATTGCTGGCACTCGCCCCCGGGGCAAGAATGCCGCCGAAGACCTGGTTTTGGAGGAGGAACTTAAGAATGATGAAAAGGAGCGTGCCGAGCATATCATGCTTGTCGACCTGGGGCGTAATGACATTGGCAAGATTAGCAAGCCAGGCACCGTCGAGGTAACTCAGCTTATGGGCGTGGAGCGCTACTCTCACGTTATGCACCTGGTATCTCACGTTCAGGGAAAACTAAGAGAAGGGTTTTCCCATTTCGATGCTCTTCGCTCCTGTTTTCCTGCGGGCACGGTTTCTGGTGCCCCTAAGATCCGAGCTATGGAGATTATCGCTGAAGTGGAAAAAGAAAAGCGAGGACCCTATGCTGGCGCAGTAGGCTACTTCGACTTCTCAGGTAACCTAGACACTGCTATCGCCATCCGTACCATTGTTATCAATAATAACGTCGCTCATATTCAGGCGGGTGCTGGCATCGTCGCCGATAGCATCCCCGA
>JAIWBQ010000115.1:0-4067 GCA_048633745.1 bacterium | reverse complement strand
CACTGTTCGCGTATGTTGGCAAGTTGGAAGAGTTGCGGATTAAGACCTGCCTGTTCACACACATTCATAAAGGTAATTTCATGCTGCTTTGGTGAGCAAGCAGCAACTACCACGTGCGTTAAGCCGTGTTCTTCAATGCTTTGTTTTAGGAATTCTTTTCCACCCTCAGAACATAGAAGCTTGTGCCTCTCGATAACTTCTGCATCCCTAAGAGGAGAGACCGCAGCGGTTACTTGGTCAAAATCCACCTTCTCGGCTATGTTAGCTCCACATTCGCATAAAAATATACCTATCCTCTTTGCCATCTGTTATCCTCTACCTTAATAATGAGAGTATTCTACCCGCTGTCGCTTCTGCTTCAGCTACTGTCTCGGCAATATCTTTAGGGCCCTGGGCACACCCGGCAATAAATATACCGTCTTGTGCTGTAGCTACAGAAGTAAGGTCTGGTTCCTTTTCACTAAAGAACCCGTCCTTGCTTTGAGGGATATTTAGCATCTCTGCCAGCTTTGTTGAATCAGCTCCCGGTTCAACCGCCGGGTTGAGGATAACCATGTCGGCAGTTAAGGTATTCTCCTGGCCATCCTCAGTTTTATACTTGAGGTCCAGTTCTTTCCCCGCCTGTGAAACTTCACTTACGGTAGCCCGAATGAAATCAACCCCGCTTTCCTTTACCTCTTCGTAGAACCCCTGATAGGCTTTACCTGGAATACAGAGATCAGAGTAGAATTGGGTTATCTTTACTTCGGGCAACTTTTTCTTAAAGAAGTGCGATAGTTTGAGAGAGGCCATACAGCATACTGAAGAGCAATAGCCTTTCTCTTCCCGCCCTACGCAATGGATGATAGCCACCGAAGCCGGTGGCTCGCCGTTTTTTAGTGTCACTTGCCCTTCCGTAGGTCCATTAGAGGCGAGTAGTCTTTCTACCTCCATGGCGGAATAGACATCACTGAGTTTCTTATACCCATACTGAGTAGTTTGGCTGAGGTCAAATGATTCAAAGCCGGTGGCAACAACAATGGCTCCAACTTTAAGTTGGAGCTCCTCGTCCTGCTGGGTAAAGTCGATAGCTTCAAACACGCAGGCTTCCTGACAGGCTTGGCAATCCTGTTCTTTGAAGCGCAGACAGTTCTCGGTGTCAATGACAGGGACATTGGGGAGGGCCCCAGCACAAGGAATATATATTGCCTTTCTTTTTGAGAGACTTTCTTCAAATTCGTTGTCTACCTCTACCGGACAGGGGTCATAGCAGGCATCACATCCAATGCAGTTTTCCAGGTCAACATACCTTGCCTTTTTCTTGATTTCTACCGAGAAATTTCCAAAGGAGCCGTTGACAGCTTCAACTTGGCTGAGTGTCATTAGCTCAATGTTCTCGTTATCCAATAGCTCCTGCTGTTTCGGGGCTATCATACAGGTAGCACAATCCATGTTGGGGTATACCTCTTCAAACTTGATTACATTACCACCGGTATACGAAGCCTTTTCAACGAGGTACACCTTTCTTCCCGAGTTAGCCAATAATAAGCTTGCCTCAATACCAGCAATACCAGCCCCGATAACCAGCACCGGAGTGCTTTGTTCTTTGTTGTTCATCTCGCCTTCACCATTCACAGTGAAATTTTCTTCCTCATAGGATTGGGGCCCATTTGCTTAATCTGCTCGGCAAATTCGTTAGTTACCTCTTTAAATCTTTGCCCTTCTGATGCCGATACCCAGGCGAGCATAAGCCTTCCCGAATCCAGCCCCAAGGTCTGGAAAGTTTTCTGCAAAAGGGCAAATCTTCGGCGAGCATAGTAATTTCCTTCTCTGTAGTGACAGTCACCTGGGTGACACCCGGCAACAAGCACACCGTCGGCTCCATGCAGGAGTGCGGTGGCAACAAGAACCGGGTCAACCCTGCCTGAGCACATAACCCTGATAACTGAGAGGGATGATGGGATATCTAATTTCGTTGCTCCGGCAAGGTCAGCACCAGCATAGGAGCACCAATTACAAAGGAAGCCGACTATCCTTGGTGTGAATTCTTCTTTCATAAATACCCCCGGGTTAGAACTGGACTTGTGCCTTAAATTTCCCCCCACCTTCATCCACACAGAAAAGTAGCGTCCTTTTCGTCTTGGCACACCATGCCGGCAGGTCCTTGGGGAAAGACTCGCAATCAGCCAGCACCTCGACGGTATCTCCCGGAGGAATACCCTTAGCCATTACGGCCAATTTGAGCACTGGTTGGGGGCACTTAAGCCCTAAGACATCTAAAGTATGTACTGCCATGTTCGACTCCTTTATTAATATTGTATTTCTAGAAAGAGAAGGTTATCTGGGCATCACTGATTTCGCCTAAGAACGAAGTTGCCCCCGCTATTTCTACCTCTTCCCTGAGATCCCCTGCCTTTAAATCCTTAACCCCTAATACAAGCTCACAGACTATTATTTTACCCCCCAAAACACAGAGACCTTCGTATAGTTCCATCAGGTCCGGCAGACCTTTGACGCCGTTCATCTTCTCAAGCTCACCTTTCGCCATAGCTGGCGCCCCGCCAACGGTGAAAAACATCACCACATCATCGCCGCAGGCCGCAGCGGCAGAACCTAGAATGAAGGCTGGGAAAACACTACTGGGCTCGGCACTGTTACAAGTGATTGCTGTTTTAGCCATACTGTACCTCCTTTTTTAAGCTGTTACATTATCGAAAGCCTGGCCGGTGACATGCTAGTCACTGCTTAACTATCAATCACGTAGTAGATAGGCAATGTTGACTATGCCTCCCCTTAAATGGGCTTGGTCCGAGCTGCTTTATCGTGTGTGTAAATCTCCGGATTGTGTCAGCTACCTTTGGGGCCTCAGATGCTGATACCCATTCCAGCCTCAGTCTGTCCTTGCCAATGCCCACACTGTCCAGGAAAGGGTTTAACCCGGTAACTTTTCTTCTGGCATTCAAATTGCCGTTCAGGTAGTGGCAGTCTCCCGGGTGGCAGCCACAAATCAGTACACCGTCGGCGCCAGCAATAAACGCTTTAAATATGAGTTTTTCGTCTATCCTGCCTGAGCACATCACCTGTACCACCCTGACATTGGGCGGATATTTTGTTCGTGAGGTACCAGCCAGATTAGCAGCACAGAACCACCAGTTGCAGAAGAAACCGACTATCTGCGGCTCAAATTTCCTCAACACGATACTCTATAGGCATAAACATATTGCTTAACTACACCATGTGATAAAATAGAAAAGGCTGATAGTGCTATTCAGGGTAGCATTATACCCTATGGGGGTATAGTATGTCAACAGTTTGGATTAAACTAATTTACAGGGGAGGGGATAAATGGTTGAAGAGGTAGTATCTAGAGAGGCACTACTCAAGCGTCTTAAAAGGGCTGAGGGCCAGATTCGCGGTATCCAAAAGATGATTGAAAGCAGTCGTGAATGCGAGAGTGTCATAACCCAGTTGGCAGCAGTACGCTCTGCTATTGATGGTGTTGCCGGCCTAATACTGAAAAACTATATGAGAATTTGCTTCGAATGTGAAACGGCGCCTGAGCATGTCGATGTTGAATCTTTAGCACGGGCCATCGCTATCTGGGGTAGAGTACATATCGGCGACTAGGCACAAATTAGGCACGGATAGTTCATAAAGTACGGGATCTGGAAGCTACGCATAGATAACCAAAATCTATCTATCCACATCTTGTTCCCCCCGATACATCTAAAATCCACCTGCTAGCTTCGTTCGACTCCCATGCGCCCCCGCAAGTTGTATTGCTGCTTAACATTTTTCATTTTTTGCATCCTTTTGACTCTGTTTTAAATTATCCTCACATATTCTTCTACACGGACAATTCTCCCACGGTTTGCATTCACCCGGTGCTTCCACGTTCGCCATAACCTGGCTTTTATTTTCAATAGCCCCCTTGTAATCAGGAGTTCCGGAAACCATCGTGGGCATCATAGCTGACACATTATTATGTTGTCCCAAGCCCATAATAGCCATCAGCATTTGAGGCATAATCAATGCAGTATTGAAGCCATCCTTAATCTTAGGCATTATGTTCTCTGCAATCTTCTGCT
>JAIWBQ010000114.1:0-2185 GCA_048633745.1 bacterium | reverse complement strand
AAAGAGGAACATAAGCAAGGCAGCGATACTTTTAGCATCACAGATCTCACCTGAGGCGATAAGCTGAGGTATTTGATCTGGGGGGACTGGAACTAGCTCAATACCTTCTGTGTCTTCGGCTACAAGCTGACTGGGTACAAGGTCGCTGGCTAGATAGCAATGCAGGTACTCTGTACCGTAGCCAGGGATAGCATAGAAGCCCCCTAATTTATATATTTTCCTGGGCAGATAACCGATTTCCTCCTGCAATTCGCGGCGGACACAGTCAATAGGTTCCTCACCGGGGTCGATGCCGCCGGCGGGTATTTCCAGGAGGAATTTCCCTACCGCATAACGAAACTGACGAACCAGAAGCACATTATCCTGACCATCGATAACCACTACAGCCACGCAATCACTATGCTCCACAATCTCCCTGGTGGTCTTTGTGCCACTGGGCTTTTCTACAGTGTCCAAGCGTAAGTTTACCGCTCGACCATGATAGATCTGCTGAGCGGACAGCTTCTTTTCTGCTAACATAACGCTTCCTCTTCGAACTTGTTTCGCTTTGCTGGCAATGATAGCCTTAGAGGTGGCGAATAAGAGCTACCTCATCGCAGTCAGGAAACTTGGGGCAGCGGTAACATTCCGCCCATACTTTGTGGGGCAATTCCATTTTATCAACCAAGTGGAAGCCGTGCTTTTCGAAGAAATTCGGTGTGCGAGTGAGGCAGAAGATAGTAAGTATGCCTAATTTCCTGGCTTCATCAAGGCAAGCTTGAATAAGGGAAGAACCAATTTCTTTATTCTGCCTTGGCTCCTCTACTGCCAAGGATTTTATCTCAGCCAGATCAACCCAGTTAACATGCAATGCAACACAGCCAGTGATCCGGTTTTCACCCCTGACTACAAAGTAATCTCTAATATTCTCATATATCTCAGATAAAGCGCGAGGCAGCATCTGCCCCTGATCAGCAAAGTGATTAATCAGCTGGTGCATTGAGGCGGCATCGCTTACCCTTGCCCTGTCAATCTCTATGTTGACCTTCATGATCTTTTCCTCTCAGCTTTTGCCATAGTGTGCTATGGAAGTAAGTTGGCTGGTGGATTCTCAAGAAACGAGCTACATGAGGGCTGAGCTTCACTCTAACATTCTGACCGCCTGATAATGGTAACTCAACTTGTCCGTCAAGGCTAAGCATAGCCTTATCCCCATGAGCAAGCTTTAAATCGACTATGCTTCGTGAAGGCAACACCAGGGCATAACTCAATCCAAGGTGGCAGGATATTGGTTGTAGGATGACTTCTTTGTATTGGGGGTGAAGAATCGGTCCGCCGGCTGCCAGGGAGTAGCTGGTGCTCCCGGTAGCTGTGGCTGTAATGATGCCATCTGCGTGATAGGTAGTTATCACTGCGCTATCAATTTCCACCTCTATGTTAACTAGGCGAACAGCAATACTTCGCAGCACTACATCATTCAAGGCGTGAAAGATTCTGCCTTCAACCTGGGCCTCGAGCATAGCTCTCTCCTCAATCCAACCTTCGCCTTTAAGCAAATTAGGCAAATTGGACAAAGCCTCATTGGCATTCAGCTCTGTGATAAATCCGAGCTTGCCCAGATTTATCCCTATGATGGGCACTGACAGGGGAGTTATGATCCGAGCAACATGGAGGATCGTGCCATCTCCACCGATGCTGAAGATTAAGTCTGAGCCAGCCACTTGAGGTTTGGCTTTATCATCGTCCCAAGCTGAGCATTGCCAGGAGGAGATTTTCTGGGAGGATAATAATTCTTCCAGCTTTTCGGCTAAGTTTTGGGCTTTTTCTAATTGAGGGTGATACAAGATGCCAATTCGTTTCACAGATAAATCGAGTCTAGCATTTTCAAGCTTCGAGGTCAAACGATCCGACACGGAAGGAGACATGCTTTTTTTTGGGGCCGTGTTATAATCGGTTATACTAAATTCAGGTTGGTTAAGGCTGAATCTCTGATACTTCGTCTTAATCCTTCAGGAGGTGTCAATTGGTAGGTTTAGCGTCTTTTGGTGCATACATACCTTTGTATAGACTGAGCCGAGATGAACTCAGTCGATTCTGGGGCACAACTACCATAAAGGGGGAGAGAGCAGTCTCCAATTTCGATGAAGATAGCTTGACGATGGGAGTTGAGGCCACAGTTGATTGCCTGCATGATATCAATCGAGAG
>JAIWBQ010000113.1:0-3608 GCA_048633745.1 bacterium | reverse complement strand
CGATATAACCAACACTCAGTACCAGCCCGCTCGCTGCCCCCACCTGTTCTTTAGGCACCATCTCTACTGGCAGTGCCAGTATAATTGGGAATTGCGTACCAGTAGCGACCCCCACCACAACCATAATAATCCAACTCATATCTAAGGCAATAGCTCTGGCACCAAAAGCAGCAACTGCCAAGGCAATGGCGGGTATCCAGAGAAATGGTTTCCTCAACCCCAGCTTATAAGCGAGCCTGGGCATTAAGAGAAGAATGGGCATACTTGCCCATATGGTGATCGAAGTGAGGAGTCCGGCCAAGTTTGCTGTTGCCCCCTTGAGCATCATCAATGTCGGAGCCCACCCTGACCAGGTATAGAAGAAAATATTATGCAATATGAACACGGCCGTTAACAGCCAGAGGTGCTTGTTTCGTAGTGTCCGACGAAACGAAATATTATTAGTACTTGCTAATTGGGTATGTATTACACTATGAGGAGGCTGCTTAACCATTACCCACCACACAATAGCCGCCGCAACAGGTGCGATGCCCCATATGAGAAAGACACCTTGGAAAGTGTTGGTTATGGGAAAGATTACCGGCATTGTAATGGCTAAGGCTAGCCCAGCGCCAGTCATTATCCCCGTGGTTAGTATTCCCATTGCCATGCCCGCTCTTTGTTGAGGTACCCAAGTACTGACAAGTTTGGCTAAATTTGGATAGCACCAGCCGAATCCGGCACCATAGATCAAGGTAAATGCCAGCAGGCTGAAAGTACTGTCTGCCGTGCCTCTCAACATGGCCCCTACGGCTATTAAGATAATACCAATGCCGGTAGCTTTCTTGACACCTATCCTGTCACTGATAATCCCAGCAGGAATAGCCAGTGCCACTATCATCAAGATGGGGGCGGTGAAAAGTAGGCTGGTCTGTGTATGGGTAAGGAGTAGCTCTTCCTTCAGGATGTGTGCGACAGGGGGAACACAGAACATTGGAGAAAACATGGCAAATGCCAGTAGCCAGGCACTAGTTAATATCCCCCAGGGCATACGATCACTTCTCTCTTGTTGCATCATAGTTTACCGAGGTGGACAAGGCAGGCAATAACTGTCAGGTTCATAGCCATGCTTAATCTCACCCGGAGCTTTGGCATACCTGCTGTCCACTCACTTCGTTTACTGCCCCTTGGCCTACACCATCGATGCTGCTCCTATCATTCTTCAAGTTTCGTAGCAGGACTTGCGTGATTTGCTGAAACCTCAGTTTTCTCAGGATACTGACAAAACGAGACCCGACTGTCAGATAAGTAATGCCAAGTCTAGATGGCCCGAGTGCCCTCCCCGATTACTACCATTAAGAGGTACAATATCGGTGCGATAATGCCACAGATGGCAAATGCTTTATTAGGATTCTTTATTCATCACCTCCTTGGATTGAACAATATTTTATAGATTCGATTCTGAATTGTCGGAATTGATTGCCAGCGTATTTTGAAGCAAATTATACCCTATTTTTATTTTGGAAGATAGTGTTATCTTCTCATGCTACAAACGGGTCGAAGACCTGGTGGAAAATATCCAGACAGCACTCATCCCCAACGCCAGTCACATGGTGAACTGGGAACAGCCAGAGTTGGTCAACTCCTATATACTTGATTTTCTCTCGGGAGATAACTAAACTGGACAATACCGATTATAAACAGAAGTAGGTAGAGGAAGTCATCGAGAAATCAAAATAGTATGAGGAGGCAAGTTAAATGAGCAGTCTGGTAGAAGTCAGTAAGCCCAATGAACTAAAAGACGGAACCATGAAAGATGTCTCAGTTGATGGACGTGAAATCCTCCTAGCTAGAGTTGGTGATAAGTACTATGCTGCTGACAATCGCTGCCCTCACATGGAAGGCAAGTTATCGCAAGGTAAGCTGGAAGGAACTGTGGCCACCTGCCCCTTACACGGCTCTCAGTTTGATCTTAGAGATGGTCATGTAGTTCGTTGGTTAAAGAGGGCTGATGTTTCAACTTCAAAGATTGCCGGCAAACGGCTTCGTATATACAATGTAAAGGTTGAAGACGGGAAAATCCTGATAGAAACCTAGCTCTCAGCCTGGAAAGGGGGAAATATGTCAGACTATCTAGCCGAAATCAATAAAATCATAGAAGAACACCAGGCCATTAGAAGACACGTAAAGCTGGTAGGGGAATCAATAGGTGACCAGGAAGCCCTGCTCTCCTTACAGAGTGCCCGCCCTGACTGGATTCCTGGCCGACTGGAGATTCTATCTGAGAAGCAAAACAAGCTGACGCAGACGATAAACTTTCTTAGCGAAGGCCTCAAGAATCACTTTGCTAAGGAAGAGAGGTTTCTGCCGCCAGTCTTAGGTGAATTTCTTATGCGGGCGCTTATACTTGAACACCGGGAAATAGGAAAAGCGATCAAAGAAGTCAGGGCAATGGCAGCCAATACTAAACTAGAGGGATTGAGCCGAGAAGATTTAATGTCCCGAGAGGCAGAGATACAACAAAAAGTCGGCAATCTCTGTAACCTAATTGAAGAGCATGCCAATAAAGAAGAACTAATGCTGGAGATGGTGCAACGAGCACTGGAGGAAAAAGCATTAAAATAAGGGCTGGCAGAGGTGGATAATTTCAACAAATAGTCGCATAGGAGCTTGGCTAGAAGGTGGTACAACTAGTGGGGGCAGGTCAAATATATAGGTATTATACAAAAGAAAAGCAGGATTGCATTGGTAGCAGGGGCTGGATTCGAACCAGCGGCCTGCGGCTTATGAGCCTAAGGAATCAGTCAATATCAGCGCTAAACCCTATCACCGTCTTTATTGTCATAGGCACGTAGCTAGCTTTATGATTCAAATCATATTCACAAGAGGGATCTTGCGTTATTATTTAGAGTGTCGACAGAAAGGTGCTCCGCGGCCTTGGCGGAGGGGAATTCAAAACTAAATACGGGAGGTACTGAAAAGACCATGTTTTGCTATCAATGTGAAGAGACGACAAAGGGAGAAGGCTGTGTAAAGGGAGGGATTTGCGGGAAAAGCTCCGAGGTAGCCAGCTTACAGGATGTCCTTATCTATGCCCTTAAAGGTCTGGCACTCTACGCTATCGAGGCCCGCAAGGTAGGGATAATCGATGAAGAAGTAGACCAGTTTACTTGTGAAGCCATATTCTCTACCATCACTAATGTGAGCTTTGATATTGAACAGTTCATCAAGTACATAAACAGGTGTGTTGAGCTAAGAGACTCTCTTAGAAAGCGGGTGGAACAAGCCGGTGGAAAGACCGCGTTCACTGAAGATCCGGCGAACTTCACGCCCGATGCAAGCAAGGACAGGTTGCTTGCTCAGGCGGAAAAAGCCAGCGTGGAACTGAGGCCAGGCGCCGACCCGGATATCCACTCATTAAAGGGGCTGCTGACCTATGGGATTAAAGGTATCGCAGCCTATGCTTATCATGCCGCGGTGCTCGGAAAAAGGGATGAGGAGGTATTCAGGTTTATCTACGAAGGATTGGCGGCAACACTGCACAGAGCACCGAGTGTAGACGACCTCCTGGGGCTGGTCCTGAAATGCGGTGAGGTCAACCTCCTGGTCATGAAGCTTCTGGATGAAGC